>WTIQ01000025.1 GCA_011525185.1 Paracoccaceae bacterium
TCTGACTGAGCACCGTAAGTGTGGTGTTATCTGGCGGGATATTCCCCATCCAAATTATTGCATCGACTTCTGAATTTTGGTTGTTCTCATCGTTCGTCTCGAAAACGAAACTCACCATTTCATAAGTATTGCCGTCGCTGCCTTGAAACTGAATTACATAACTCGGCGTAAGATCTTCACCCGCCGTATAACTCTGCCCAGCAAAGGTCATGTCGTTTACGAGCTTTTGACTCGTGGATGCTTCGTCGAATTGGGTATTACGGTTGTCATTATCGTCAAGTGTGACGAGCTGCCTTTCGCCTCCGCCAAGCCAAACAATTTGATCACCATCGGCTAAAACGGAAACCCCAGGCGAAACGGTACTTTCCTTCGGGAATTCACCAGGGCTGTAAGGATTATTAATGTTGTCTGCGCCGAAAATCAAAAGCTGTACTGAGGCATGTTATTCCAATCAACCTATGCTTCACCAGAACGACACGGGCTACGATATTAGTTCAATATTATCCTGTCGATCGCGTTTTTAAGGTTAATACTTTGGTAACCAAAGGTCAACCTTTAAGCAGCTGAAACCCCTTATTTGGTGGTGTTTGGCTGCGTTTTAGTAAAATTTCGAGGACCGTTTTGTAGAAATGCTCTTGCATGAAACCACCAATCAGAGTGGATCTAAACATCGCTTTGGAACTATGATCCGTATATCCTTTCAAAAACTTGCTGATCCATCGGCGGCAAAGGTTGAGCACTCCAAAGCGGGAGCAGGTCTTGCAGATTTTGATCGATCTTGTGGTATGCTGCGGGCTCCTTAGGTATCCGTCTATACTGACCTCCTGATTTACGCTGCCGCGCTACACCCGTCAGCGGGGAGCTATGATAATCAAAACGTCTGCACAAATAAATCTGCGTCGTAGCGGACCGCAGAAAAAATAAACCGTCCAGACACCAAAGGGCCGCGCCTGTCCGATCTTCAGTAGGTAGTGCGTTGGATTAAAAATGGACGTTTTGTGCCAAAACGTCTGATTTAGAAAACATCCTGCCCCTGTCGAGAGAGTAACGCCAGAAGTGTTTGCAGTGCAGGCTTGATCCTATTGGCATCCGTTTCTTTGAGTAACGCAAGCAATTTTGCTTCATGATTGCGGGCTAAGTCGACCAATTCCATCGCAAGACCGCGTCCCTTGTCTGTAAGATGGATCGTAACCCTACGCTTATCCCCCTCTCCAGTGTGGCGCCTAATCAAGTCTTTTGTTTGCATTTGGTCCAAAATCCGTGACATCCTCGATTGCTCACACATCGCGTAACTGGCCAGTTTGGTCGTCATAAGCCCGTCTTGGTCGATGAGACAGGCCAACACCCGCCACTCGGGTACGCGGAGACCTTTTGAGCGGACAACATCATGAAATTGTCCACTCGCTGACTCGCTCGACGCAGCAAGCAAATAAAGCAAATAAGAAGATACAAATGTCTCTTTCGTTTCATCCATCACACCCACTGCCTTTCTGTACTCGAACTGTACTCGAAAAAAATCTTGCTCAATTATATGAAATTTCATATATTATATCAATAAGGATGATAAAACATGCATAAACTGTTGTTAAAAAATGCCTATTTAGAAAATGACCTTATCCGTGTTATGGAATTTGAACCTGAAGAGAGTGCAACTGAGGCTTATACCGCAGGTGCACATATCGACTTTGACCTTCCTCAAATTGGCCTGCGCTCTTATTCCCTGATCGACTGGGAACCACACAGCGAAAGACCAAATTCTTATAGAATAGCAGTTCAGCGCGAAGCAGATGGTGACGGTGGATCAAAGGCGATGCATGCTTTGAGCATCGGAGACAGCCTCTTTGCAACACCCCCCAAAAATAGCTTCGAAGTGGTCGAAAATGACAATCCCGTGCTTTTGATCGGCGGGGGGATTGGAATAACTCCTTTGATCTCTATGGCGACCGAGCTTAGTGCAGCGAGACGCCCATATTCTTTTCACTATGCGGCGCGCAGTCGAGCGCGCGGGGGATTTATCACCCAGCTCACAGATCATTTTAAGGACGATATGTCGTTTCATTTTGATGATGATACTCCAATCAATCTAAAGCAAATCCTAGAGGCACAAGATCCTTCTAGTCAGATTTATGTCTGTGGCCCCAAAGGTATGATCGAAGCTGTTCAGAAAATTGCGCAAGATCATGGGTTTCAACTGGGTTCAGTGCATGTAGAGCTTTTTACGTCTCCTGAAGCTCAGGCGGGCGATAGCGCCTTCGAAGTTGAGATTAAAAACACAGGTGAAGTATATGAAATTCCACCAGAAAAATCAATTATTGACGTCTTGGAAGCGGCTGGAAAAGACCTCATGTATGATTGTCAGCGTGGCGATTGCGGGATTTGTCAGACCGATGTGATCAGCGGTACGCCAGACCATCGCGACGTTGTCCTGTCAGAAGCAGATAAGGCGGCTGGTGAAGTGATGCAAATCTGCGTGAGCCGCGCCAAGAGCAAACGTCTTGTGTTGGACCTATGAAGGAGTGTGAGCATGTCTAAACCCTCTGATCGCCTGATGGCGGAGGACATCGAATATATGATCCAAGGTCATCAAGTGCACCGCGATGTTTACACAAGTCGTGCCGTCTATGATGCTGAAATGAGGCATCTTTTTGCAAATGCGTGGGTCTTTGTCGGCCATGAGAGTCAAACCCCAAAGAAGGGAGATTACTACACCACGCAAATCGGAAGCCAACCCGTTATACAAGTCCGTCACAGTGATGGTGAGATCAAAGTGCTTCACAACCGCTGTCCGCACAAAGGCACCAAGATCGCCATTGATCGTGAGGGAAACACGGGCAAATTTTTTCGCTGTCCCTATCATGCGTGGTCTTTCAAGACAGATGGCTGTCTCTTGGCCATTCCACTTAAAAAAGGGTATGAAAATACAGGCCTAGATAAGACCGAGAATGCGAAGGGCATGAAAGCGGTTGGCGCGGTCCAAAATTACCGTGGCTTTATCTTTGCCCGTTTGTCTCAAACGGGGATGTCCTTTGAAGAGTTTTTTGGCGAGAGCCTTTCTTCGATTGACAACATGGTGGATCGTTCCCCTGAGGGGCGTTTGGAGGTGGCCGGCCCGCCCCTGCGCTATATGCACAATTGCAATTGGAAGATGCTGGTCGAAAACCAGACCGACACCTGCCACCCGATGGTTGCCCATGAAAGCTCGGCTGGAACGGCCGTTAAAATCTGGGAAGAGCTGGGAAACCCTGAACCGCGTCCCGCAGCCATGCAAATTATTGCGCCCTTCATGTCGCCCTATGAATTTTTTGAGGGGATGGGGATCCGCACTTGGCCCAATGGTCATGGACATACTGGCGTGCATCACTCGATTCATTCCGATTACTCAGCCATCGCAGGATATTTTGAAGCAATGTGCGCCAGTTATGGCGAAGAGCGCGCCAAAGCGATCATGGATGAAAACCGCCACAATACGATTTATTTCCCTGGCATTATGGTCAAAGGCCCGATCCAACAGCTCCGCAACTTTATCCCCCTTGGTCCAGATAAAACTTTGGTGGAAAGCTATATCTATCGCCTTGTTGGGGCGCCTGACGAGCTTTTGGCGCGCACAGCGATGTATAACCGGATGATTAATGCGCCAACCTCTATTGTGGGCCATGATGATCTGGAAATGTACGAACGTGCACAAGAAGGTCTACTCTCAGACGGGTTGGAATGGGTAAACCTCCAGCGTCTTTATCCAGATGAGGAGGAAGATTTTACCCAAGAGGCGGTAGAAAACGGTACGACCGAGCGACAGATGCGCAATCAGTTTGAGGCTTGGAAAACATTTATGACGATGAGCATGCCACGTCGCTCGGAGCAAACACAGGAGGCCGCAGAGTGAGCGCGTTTTCCAAAGACGAGATTATCGATTTTATCTATGATGAGGCCCGCATGCTGGATGAGGGTCGCTATGACGCGTGGCTCGCCCTTTGGCTGCCTGACGGTCACTATTGGATGCCACTGGATTATAAACAAAGCGATCCCCATCTTGTGACCTCTCTGCTCTATGAAGACATGTTCATGCTCAAGCTGCGCGTTGAGCGCCTCAATGGAGCCCGCACTTTTAGCCAAAAGCCCAAAAGCCGATGTCATCATGTCATCCAGCGCCCCTTTGTCGATCTACTCGATAATGAGGCGGGGCTTTATCGGACAAATACCTCCATGCACTATGTAGAAACACGCCTTGATGATCAGTTTCTCCTTGCCTTGACAGCGACCCATGACTTGCGCCGCGTTGATGGGGCCCTCAGAATTGCCAATAAGCGCGTAGACCTGTTAAATTCGGATGCGGCCTTTGGAAACATTCAGCTTCTGCCATGACCTTTGAGATGCCAGATACCGTTTATGATGCCTTTCAACGCACCGCGCAGACTTGGCCTGCGCGGGATATGCTGTGCGTCATGCCATCAACTGCGCAAAAATACGGGATTGAGGCAGGGGCACTTAGCTATAGGGCCGCTCAAGAACACGTTCAACGCTATGCGCAGGCATTTAAGGGGGCTGGATATATCAGCGGCATGCGGGTTGCTGTATTGCTGGAAAACCGACCTGATTTTTTCCTCGTTTGGCTGGCCATGAACAGCTTGGGTTTATCCGTTGTTCCGATTAATCCTGATCTACGCCGCGCCGAGCTGGAATATCTGCTTTCGCATTCCGAGCCCGCCTTAGTGATTGCTATTGCCTCTCGCCATCTCGATCTGCGGCAGGCCATTGACCGCCTCTCCTTTGATCTTCCTCTTGTCAAAGAGTGTTGTGATCTTCCGCCGCCACGCGACGGCGCTTCCGTGGCAGAGCCAAAGTCAGGACAGGCGCAAGAGGCCGCTGTGCTCTATACCTCTGGCACCACGGGAAACCCCAAAGGCTGTGTTCTTCCTAACAGTTACTTTTTGCTTGCAGGCGCGTGGTATGCAAAGCTCGGAGGTCTCGCCACACTCAGCAAAGATGGAGAGCGTATGATTACGCCGCTTCCGATTTTTCACATGAATGCCATGGCCTATTCCTTTATGGCGATGATCACAGTGGGCGGGTGTCTTATCGCGCTCGATCGTTTTCATCCCAGCACGTGGTGGGACGATGTAGCCCGCTCCGAGGCGACATGCTTGCATTACCTTGGGGTCATGCCTTCCATGCTTATGAACGCCCCTGCCCGTGACAGTGACCGCGCCCATCAGATCAAATTTGGCTTTGGCGCGGGGGTGGATCCAAAACTCCAAGCGCCTTTTGAAGACCGCTTTGACTTTCCTCTTGTCGAGGCTTGGGCCATGACCGAAACAGGCGCGGGTGCGGTCATTGCCGCAAGCACACAAGCGCGCAGCATTGGTGTGGCCTCGCTTGGTATTCCGCAAAGCGATCTGGCCATTTCGATTGTAGACCATGACGGACAGGAAGTGGCGCAGGGCCAGAGCGGAGAGCTTCTCGTCAGACGCGCTGAGGGAGATCCCAAATTTGGCTTTTTCTCGCATTATTACAAAAATCCAGAGGCCACCGCAGAAGCTTGGGCAGGAGGATGGTTCCACACTGGCGATCTGGTCATGCAAAACGCTTCGGGAGAGGTCTTTTTTGTGGACCGCAAAAAGAACATGATCCGCAGATCAGGTGAAAACATTGCAGCGGTCGAAGTGGAATCCATTTTGATGAAGCACCCTTTGATTTCAGCCGTCGCGGTGTGTGCTGTTGCTGATGAAACCCGCGGAGATTAGGTCTTTGCCCTCATCGTCTCAACCGAACCAAGCAAAGCGACAGCCCAATCGATTATGGACTGGTCCCTTCAGGAAATGGCCTATTACAAAGCGCCTGGTTATATTTCATTTACCACCGAGCTTCCGCTCACCCCCACACAAAAAATTCAGCGCGCCGTGCTAAAATCACAGGCGGAAGAGCTTCTGAAAGATCCCAAAACGATCAGAACCGCCCCTCTCAAGCGGCGACAGGTGGCATAATGAGACGCCGCGCCTCATATGATGGGATTGCAATTGTGGCTCCCCACAGCACCCCCTATCAGCGATATTCGATCGAGACCGCCCATTGGTGGATCGCCAAAGCCCTGCGCGGCTCTCTCAACTCAGCCGGTCTTACACCACGTGACATTGACGGGTTCACCGTCTCCTCCTTTACACTCTTTCCCGATACGGCCGTTGGATTAACCCAACATTTGGGGTTGTGTCCGAGTTGGCTCGATCATATTCCCATGGGTGGGGCAAGTGGTGTCGTAGCGCTGCGCCGAGCGGCGCGGGCCGTTCAGGCGGGGGACGCCAATATTGTGGCCTGTGTCGCTGGGGATACCAACCATATTGACAGCTTCCGCATGATGCTATCGAGCTTTTCACGCTTTGCCTCGGATGCCTCTTATCCCTACGGCTACGGTGGACCTAACGCCAATTTCGCGCTTTTGACAGATCGTTACATGCAAGAGTATGGCGCAACTCGCGAAGACTTTGGACGCATCTGCGTCGCGCAGCGAGAGAACGCCCTGAAAAACCCCCGCGCGGTGATGAAAAAACCGCTCAGCCTCTCGCAATATCTGGAAGCCCGTCCCATTGCGGATCCGATTGCGCTCTTTGACTGTGTGATGCCCTGTGCAGGGAGCGAGTGCTTTCTTGTCATGCACCAAGAAGAGGCCGAACGGCGCGGCTTGCCCTTTGTAACGCTCGCAGGCGCGATTGAACGTCATAATGCCCATCCCCAAGACCCCATCCAACTTAGGGGCGGCTGGACGATGGATATTGATGAGCTTTGGAACATGGCAAAGAGCAGCCCCGATGCCATGGATCTTGTACAAACCTACGACGATTATCCCGTCATCTCTGCGATGCAAATCGAAGATCTCGGATTTTGTGCAAAAGGGGAGGCAGCCAGTTTTTTGCGCGACAAGGATATGACCATCACAGGTGATTTCCCACACAACACATCAGGCGGTCAGCTTTCAGCAGGTCAGGCCGGTGCGGCAGGTGGCTTTATCGGTCTCGTAGAAGCCATTCGTCAATTACTAGGAAGTGCAGGCGGCACCCAAGTCAAAGGCGCGACACAAGCCCTTGTCTCTGGCTTTGGCATGATAAACTATGATCGGGGCGTCTGTTCGAGTGCAGCGGTTTTAAAGGCGATCACCATATGACAACACCTCTAAGCCCGCCCCCCAAAAAAGATCCACAAAAGCGCACACTCTCTCCCACACGCCCGCCAGAAGCACGCAGCCGCGCGTTTCTTGGGCTAAGCGCTGCCGCCGCAGAGGGACGCTTTGCGCTTCAAAAATGCAGCGAATGCGCGACATTTCAGTATCCCCCGCGCGATGCCTGTGGCTCTTGCCTCTCCACGGATCTAAAGTGGACGGATTGCGCCCCAGAGGGGACGATCCTTGCTCAAACAACGGTGCGCACCTCCACCAAATTGTTTTTCCGCGAACGCGCACCTTGGCGAACAGGGACCGTTCAACTGGATGCAGGGCCCGTCATCATCTGTCATGTACATGGCGATTGCGAGCGCAATGGACGGGTGAAACTGATCAACAGATTGGACCGCTCAGGCCAAGCCGTCTTGCTCGCCCTTCCCGACAAAAGGAGCCTCAATATGGAAGACGATCCGCAATTGCGCGAAATGACCAGCGACCCAAAGCACCGACGCGCGCTCATCACAGATGGACGTCAAGACAATGCGCCTGCTTTGGCCAAAGCGCTCTTGGAGGCAGGAGCGTCGATTGTTTTTGTCGGTGAAAGCGAAACATGGCGTCCCTACCCGACGCGCGCTCCGCTCTTAGAGATGAACGAAATTGAGCTGCTCCCCCTTGATGTGACCGATTCCCAGTCAGTCCTAAAACAAACGGGGGAAATTGGGGGGAAAACCGATATTTTGATCAACAATGCCCGCTTTTTGCGCGCAGGCGGAGCTTTGGCCCGTGGCGATACGGGCTTTGCAAAGGACGAGATGGAGGTCAATTACTTTGGCCTCATGCGCCTGGCGCAGGCCTTTGGCCCTGCTATGTGTGCACGCACAGCAGATGGGGTGAATTCAGCAGTAGCTTGGGTCAATATCCTTTCGGTTCATGCGCTCTCAAATCTACCAGAATTTGGCTGTTTCTCGGCCTCCCACGCCGCCGCCCGTTCGCTCAGCCAATCGCTTAGGGCCGATTTTCGCGGTGCTGGTCTTCGCGTGATGAACCTCTATGTGGGACCGACAGAGGATGACTGGCACCAACCTGTTCCCCCACCCAAAGTCATGCCCGCCGCTCTTGCGCGCAGTATGATCCAAGGGCTGCAACACGGCCTTGAAGAAACCTATTGCGGTGATGTTGCAAAAGACCTTTATGAACGCTTTTTAGATCATCCAAATGTTCTGGAGCGGGAGATGACCCTCGCAGGAGATGGCGCATGAGCCTTTTAAACGATCTTGCAACGCAACTCGCAAGTGGCGAGGTCCAAGTGGTGGACCTCACACATACGCTTGACCCTGATTTCCCCGTCATCATTCTGCCGCCCGAATTTGGCCAATGCGCCCGCTTTCGCATGGAAGAAATTAGCGCCTATGACCATCGCGGTCCGGCATGGAAGTGGCACAATCTAACGCTCTCTGAACATACAGGCACGCATTTTGATGCGCCGGCGCATTGGATTTCAGGCCGCGACTTGCCCAATAATTCAGTCGATGAAATTGACCCCTCTCAATTTGTCGGCCCCGTGGTGGTAATCGATTGCTCCAAAGGCGCGGCACAGGACGAGGATTATGAATTGACCCCAGAGTTCATCACGGCTTGGGAAGGTGAGCACGGGCGCATTCCAGAGGATGCTTGGGTGCTCATGCGCACGGATTGGTCAAAAAAATCTGGTGCAGAGTATCTTAACATGCGCGAAGATGGCGCCCATTCACCTGGCCCCACGCCAGAGGGCATTCTCTTTTTAATCAATGCGCGCAAAATTCGCGGCTTTGGCACAGAAACCGTGGGCACAGATGCCGGGCAAGGGAGTCATTATTCGCCACCCTATCCTGCACATTTTTACCTCCATGGCGCAGGAAAGTTTGGTCTTCAATGCCTTGCCAATCTTGACCAGCTCCCGCCAACTGGTGCCATTTTGATGGCGGCACCGCTCAAAATAAAAAATGGAACAGGCAGCCCCTTGCGCGTCATGGCATTGGTTCCCGCGCCAGAAACAAGGACGACGAGATGACAGCCTACACAGCCCTGATCACAGGCGGCAACAAAGGCATTGGCGCAGACCTGACTCAGCAGCTCTTGGCGCAGGGGTATCGAGTGATCTCCCTTGCGCGAGGATGCTCAGAGACATCACACCCAGAACTTATTGATA
>WTIQ01000410.1 GCA_011525185.1 Paracoccaceae bacterium
CCGATAACCTGAAATGCGATTGATGCCAATGGAGTCTGCGATCTACATCTTATTGATAAGATAACCCACGAATGAGGCGATCACAAAGGCAACGAACAATGCGATGTAGATCAAAGTCTTTCTGATCCGTTTCTGTTTCAACAACTGGTTAGGCCATCGTTGTCCACAGTTGGGACAATTCGGTGCGTCGTATGCACAATTCTGGCTACATTTTGGGCATTCTAATAATAACGTCATGTTGCTGAAATAGGGCATAAGTATTGGTTTGTGTAGCCACTAAAAGGCTAACAATCGAAGTCTCAATCAAGCGGTATCGCATTAGCCTTGTTCATCAGAATAGGTCGTCCATCTGCAGTGTTCAGGGGAATTACTTCTTTGCCATCGGAAACACAGAGGGTTGGCGCATTGCGTGTTTTGCCTGCTAGTTGGACTTCTAAGTCCACGATGCAAAGTTTGTAGTCGATAAGTATTTCTTTCACTCGCATGTGTTCCTCCTGGGATTTGCCTGAAGTGTATATGAAGGGCGACGTTGTTGTGAATGCCTGCGACAATAAGGCCATTGCAAAACTATCCTTAAGTATATAAAAAAGATCCGTTGGCATATAGCCTTCCGGCCCGCAAAGCGATTGGCCCCCAAACACTTTATCCTAAAAGGAGTAGCCTATGGAGATGTCCATTGAGCGACCATTGGTCGATTTATACATGCTGTCCCGGGATCCAGCCTTCGTATCCCTCAAACCAGGGTCCAAGCAGCCCATTGGAAATGCTTGGCAAGAAAACCCAATCTCACCCGAATTCGTATATCACGAATTCAAAACGAACGGTCACAACGTTGGTTTGGTCAACGGAGAGCTATCTGGAATTGTCGATGTTGATCTAGATTGCGCCGAAGCTAAGCAATTGTCTTCGGTAGTTTTGCCCAAGGGTTTGGCTGCATTCGAACACGCAGGTAATGATAGAGGTCACATCCTTTACCGTGTGTGTGATGCGGGCAAAACCCAGCGATATCAGTGTCCTGAAACTGGCGAGACACTTGTTGAACTAAGATCTACTGGGTCGCAAACGATGATCCCACCGTCGATCCACCCGATTGGCCAAAAGTTGGAATTTACGTTTCTTGACGACACGGCGACACCGTTAAATTTTGACGATCTGCAAGTTCAGGTCAGGAAAATCGCAGCGTTATCCCTTATCGCAAGGCATTGGAAAGAGGGTATGAGGCACAACTTGGCGCTGGGTGTCGCAGGTTTACTGTTGAAAACGGATCACGATGAAGCGCAGAGCAAAGAGATCATCGCAGCTATTTGCGAAGTCACAGGCGATGAAGAACTACATGACCGTTTAAAAGCGATTGAAACCACTTTTGATCAGCCTTTGGAAAATGTGGCCGGGTTTTCTCAAATTGAAGCGATGCTTGGTTCAAAAGTGGCGAAGCGGATTTTCGAATGGATGGGTTCATCTAGTGCATCATTGCAAGCAAAGAACCGGATCGAGCCGATAGTATTAAGTGACCTTGCTGCTGATGAAGATCTTACCGAAGCGAGGGTTGCGTGGCATTTCATTCTTGGGCCATGGCAAAAGCGGTCTACGTTTCTGAGAAAAGATGCTGGTACTTGTGGAACGGAGTGGTTTGGCAACCTGATATTTCTGGCGCAATCACCGTGCTCTTTGATCAATTTCTTGACGAGGCCAGATCAGACCCTCGGAGTGACGACTTCGAAGCAGCTTTGAAGAAATATGAGGGGCGTTCAAAAATAATGAACACGCTTTCTTTGGCAGCTCCTAGGCTGGCACGATCCATTGAGGAATTCGATGGTGAGCACATGGTGTTTGCGGCAAAAGATACTTGGGTCGATTTGGAAATAGGCAAACCAATTGAGCCAAGCCCCGCTAAGCACATAAGTTCGCAGTCACAGGTGGCGTACGATGCAACTGCTTCGTGCCCTCACTTTCTTCAGTTCATCGATCAGATTTTCTGCGGCGACCCAGCATTGATTGAATTTGTGCAACGAGCAGTCGGTTATTCACTAACGGGATCGACAGCGGAACAATTCTTTTTCATTCTGAACGGCGATGGCGCAAACGGTAAGTCTACGTTTGTAAACATTCTAGCTAAGCTTATGGGCGGATATTCCAAAGCTGCACCTGAGCAAACACTGCTGGCGAACCAACGTTCAGGGGTAGGGGATGATTTGGTCTATTTGTCTGGCTCAAGGTTCATTTCAGTTTCTGAACTGGATCAAGGACAAGCGCTGGCTGAGGCGAAAATCAAACGGATAACAGGGGGCGACGAAGTCACTGGTCGAGCATTATTTGGCACCTACCATCGACAGAAAATGATCGGAAAGATTTACCTAGCGACCAATTCGCTGCCCGAAGTGAAGGGCAGGGACCACGGTATCTTTCGACGCTTTCAGATC
>WTIQ01000135.1 GCA_011525185.1 Paracoccaceae bacterium
ACGCAGCGGATTGCAAATCCGTGTACACCGGTTCGATTCCGGTACTCGCCTCCAGCATTTTCAATGGTTTAGCGCACTCCGCACCCTGCAGGGCGCTTTTAACGGTATCAGATACATGTTCTGTCCAAAGCCATTTTAGCGATGCTTTTATTCGTGACCTAACCGTTGGGCGCTATCGATGAACCAAAAAGGCGCGTTTACATCGTATTGTAATCCAGTGGATCAGCTTATTCTGTATGAACGCCGTTTGGCTTTTCGCGATTTGTAATCGATTTCTCAAGGGCGATCAGATGGCGAACGCGAAAAAGTTGATCAAGGAGGCGTCTTTGTTCTTGAAAATCGAGAGTAACCGTATCTCCCATTGCTGGAAACGCGTCATGGTGTAGAATGGATCAGACTGATCAAGGAGGCTTCTTGCCTTTTTCTTTCGCCAATCCACTCCCTGCTCATGCAATTGATCAATTTTGGGATCTTTGCGCCACTCGCTGACCTGCGCGCGCACCGTATTTAGGTGACGCAGAATGCGCGTGTCGTCGGTCACATTGAAGTTTCGATCAATCCAGTAGGAAAGGTTGATCGGGTCATCGCTGTGATTTGGCTTTCCTCTTGCCGCCTTCACTAGAAAATTCCCGACCGAGCCAAGTGCATAATGATTAAGCTGAGCGAGGGTATAACGCGGCCTCATCGTCGGAAAGATCGTACAAGGAAGGCGAGCAACAGGCACACCAGATCCATGCACCCAGCCCTCCCACATGGGGAGACCGTCCCTCACTTTAGGTCTGTGAACACCAAGTTTGCTATATCGTGGGTCGTTTCGATAGAGGGATTTGAATTGAACTGCGCGCCAAGGCCAGAGCATGGACTCTGGCGCCGCACGCGTAAACTGCTCGATTATGAATTTATCTTCGTAAGCCATTATGCCACTCGAGCCAAACATGCGCCAATCAATAACAAAGCCAGCGGCATCGGGCCGAGCAGCGAAGAGATCTGCGATCTTGCCGTCGCCGACGTGTATTGTGAAGAATTCATCGACGTCGGACACCAGTATCCAATCCGCCTGTTTGGTTAAATCATGATTACGAGCACGATTAAGCGCCTTCCATTGGACAGTTTTCTTGCCAGACTGGGGATTATCCAAATGTGCAACGATCCCTAAGTCTTGCAGACGATCCAAAAGCAGGTCGGTCCCATCGTCACAATCATTGGAGTAAATTAAAAAATCAGTGACGCCGATCGTTTTATGATAAGCAAGCCATTCTAGAATGAAAGGCGCCTCATTTCGCATGACTGTAATACATAAAATTCGCATGTCATTCGTCATAAGGATCATCCACCTTTGATGCAAATGTTCTATTATTTAACTGTTGGTCCAGGGTCTTGGGAGGAACCAGTCTATCCAAAGTACGAGACAAAAACCCTGTCTTCTCTTTGTCTAGGCCTCAGCTAACAGAACAGAAGTCAAGTCGTTCAGATCAGACGGGAGCACTTGCCCAGTTCATTGCCTTGAACAGTTTTCTGTAGGCATCTGCCTGCGCGCTCAGCTCTGGGCCTTTGGTTTTGCCGAATTCTTCCCATGCTTTGGTCGCAACGCCCAAAATACGCGGGGCAATCATGGGGTAAAGGTGTTCGTCGTATTGCGTAAATTCACCCCAAAAGGCGCCTTGCACCCCAAGGATGCGATCCTTGACATGGGTTGCCTTGGGGTGCACAGGGTCCCAATTTATCGTATTGGACAACGCAGTAATAGCTGCCCAGCTTGCCCCCCAGTCATCTGGATCATCGCTTTGCGCCATATCAAGGTAAACGTGTTGCGCGGGTGTCATGACCACGTCATACCCTGCCTCGGCAGCTTTGACGCCAGCCTCTTGGCCCGTCCAGCTCATCAAAATCGCGTTATGCCCTATGCCCCCGTTTTGGCCGCGCATCGCCTCTTCCCATGCAAGGGGACGTGCGCCTAAACGAACACAGAGCTGGGCCGCTTTTTCCATCATCCAGCCCTGCACATCATCGCGTGTCGTAAGAGCTTGTGTCTTCATCAACTCGTCAACCAGAGGCGATCCAGCCCATGCGTCATCTGGCAATTCATCACAGCCAAGATGCACATGTTTATATGGAAACAGCGGAATAACGTCGGTCAGGAGTGCTTCAATGACCTCCCATGTTTTTGGACACGCGGGGTTCATCACATTCTCGCCGTAGCCCTGAACGCTTTCTTCTGTGCCCTTATCATTGGGATCACGCGTCTCTGGGAACACTTGCGTGAGAGCAAAGGCGTGGGCAGGTATCTCAATTTCAGGCAATACATCTATGTGCAAAGCAGAAGCATGATCCACAATCATTTGCACCTCGGCCAAAGAATAGGTGCCTCCAGCCTCCAGACCGCTTCCAAAGACAGCTGGCACAAGATGGCCCTCACCGCGCAATGCGGTCTGCTGCCAAAGTTCAGGCAGGCTAGGAATTTCAATCCGAAACGCCTCATCATCGCTGAAATGCCAATGAAATTTATTCAGCTTCAAAAGGGCCATAAGGTCTAAAAGGTCGAGAATGGTGTTTGGCTTGTAAAAATGGCGCGCACAATCCAAATGTTGCCCCCGCCAAGAGAAGCGTGGGCTATCCTCAATGGTGCCACATGGGACCATGTGTTCGGTAAGCACCCAAAGCGACAAGAGACTGATTGCGGCATAAAAAAATCCGACCTCATGTGAGGCAGAGATCTCGATCTGCTCTGGAGTGAGCTTTAAGACATAGGCATCCTCGGCAAGATCCGCTTGATTGGTGCACAGGACTTCTATGCCATCAGGCGCCAAAAATGGGCCCAAAGTGTTTCGTTTTGCCAATTCATCGACTTTTTTGAGCGCCGGGTGATCGCTGCAAAAGGCTTTGGCCCTAAATGAGCCCTCAGACGGCCTCCATTTTTGGGGTGGCGGGATCAAAGGGAGCTCGGGACAGAACTCTCCTAGGGCGCGTGGCTCTAATCTCACACCAAGCTCAAGCGCGGGCAGAGTATGGACCTGACCATTTATCCTAAGATAGGCGCCAAGTGGCAGCCAAGCACGATTTGTGGTCTTAGTATTGGGGTCAAGATACTCTAAAGTTACCTCATGGGTCTCATCCGCGTCTAAGGGAGGCAAGGCAACGATATGAAACCCTCCAACCCGTTTTTTCAACCTCCCTCCCCCTAACACCTCTGCAGGGGCCATGAGTGAGAAACAAAATTCAACCTCAGGAAGCACTTCACTAGACCTTAGTTCACACTGGATAACGCGCCCTCTTATCTGCGCGTTAAACTCAAACATCTTCTGATCCCTCAATGCGCAGCTCCGTCACAAAATCATACACTTCAGAACGATAGATCCCTTCGGTCAGCTCAATCGGTCGACCCGAGCCAAGATACCCAGTACGCACGATTTTAAGCGCGGCGTCACCCTCTCTCATATTCAACAAATCTGCCTCTCTTGCTTCCAGATTTATGGCGCTGACCCGTTGAAGGGCACGGGTTGGGGCACGTCCTTCTTTCTGCAAAACATCATAGAGTGACTGTTGGACAGTCTCGGGCTTGTGTAAAATGGCTTCAGGCAAAGAGGTTGTCTCAAGCGCAACCATGATCCCATCCGAACTGCGCAGTCGTGAAATACGGGCAACACGAGCACCCGCACCAAGTCCCAGCGTCACAACCTCTTGTGAAGTGGGGGAAAAGAGGCCCGTTGATAGGATATGACTTTGCGAGCTGCGTCCCAGTGATTGCATGGTTTCGGTAAATGAAACCAGAGACGACAGAGATTGCGATACCTTCGGCACTTGCGGCAGAACGAAGGTGCCAGCACCTCGCTTTTGCATCACCAACCCCTCTTTGACAAGCAAAGCGATGGTTTGCCGCAAGGTGACACGGCTCACGCCCGCACGCTCTGCCATTTCGCGCTCGGGCGGAAACTGTGCGTCAGCTGGAATATCCCCAGAAGCGATAGAGGCACGAAGATACCGGTGCAATTGCTGGTAACGCGGACCCTTTTCTGGAGTAAACCAAAGGTCTGGATTGATCTCTACATTCACTGCGTTAGCCTTATGATTTGGTATTAATTTATAATACCAAAGAGAGTTTCAAAATCAAGAAAATACCAATATAGCTCCAACATTTCTTTATTTTACCCATAATTACAAGATTATGAGCTCTTGGTATTAAATTGGTAGTACAGTGACTGCTCCCTTGCTATCCTCTCTCTCAAGCCAACAGAATCATTGACCGACAGGTCAGCCAAGTCTGCCAAAAAGGAGGGACATGTGTCACAGTCTACGGGGCAATTCGGGGCAACTTCTCTAAAGAGCTCACCCCTCAAATCCCCCCGCATTTCTCCTGCTTTTTTTGCTTGGCTTCTTGTTGCCCCCGCACTTTTGTTCATTTTGGTGATTGTGGCTTGGCCCCTCCTAGAGACCTTTCGCCTGTCCTTTACCAATGCCCGTCTCGGCGGTGAAAGCTATGTCGGATTAGAAAACTACGAAAAGCTATTAGAGAAACGTAAGTTTCATCAGACCATTTATCGGACGTTTTACTGGATGTTTCTTTCGGTGAGCCTCAAACTGATTTTGGGACTGATTGGAGCGAGTCTGTTAAATGCGGCCGTTCCCGGAAAAGCCCTGTTTCGCGTTCTTGTGATGCCCCCTTGGGTGATCCCGATTGCGATTGGATGTATCGGCTGGCTTTGGCTTTACAACGGATATTTTGGTATTCTCTCTGGAACGGCCCAGTGGCTTGGCCTAATCGATGGCCCCTTTGAATTTCTTGCCCATAAAAAATCGGCCTTTTATTCGGCTGTGGTGACAGATGTTTGGGTTGGCACCCCTATGGTCACACTCTTTTTCCTCGCCGCCATGCAGGGTGTGAGCCGCGACCTATACGAAGCAGCATGGGTCGACGGTGCAGGACGTTGGTATCGCTTTCGCCGCATCACCATTCCTCAGATTATGCCTGTGATCGTCTCTATGATGCTGCTTTCTGCGATTTGGACCTTTAACAGCTTTGAAGTGATCTGGATTTTGACCGAAGGCGGTCCGCGCAGCGCCAGCACGACGCTGATTATCGACACCTATAAAACAGCCATTGGGAATTATAAATTCGGAGAAGGCGCAGCACGCGCGGTCATTATTGTGATCCTGCTCTCGATCTTTTCTCTGATTTATCTGTTTTTCCTCAACAAAGTAAACAAAATCTACGGGAGCAAATAAGATGATGGATCGCTACTCCCCTTTGCAAATGGTTGGCATATACCTGTGCCTTGCGGTTTTTTTGACCTTTATTCTCTTGCCATTTGTTGAAATGTTCATGGCCTCTTTGCGTCCGCTTGAGCATCTGTTTCGCTCACCCTATCAATTTTGGTCTGATGATTTCAGCTTTGAAGCCTACAGCAAAATGTGGGATACCGTGCCACTTTTGGGGCGCTACATCTTTAATTCAGTCTTTATTTCCACTGCGGTGACACTGATTACTATGATCCTTGTGATCCCTGCGGCCTATGCCTTTGCAAGACTAGATTTCCCATACAAAAACGCGACACTGGGCATGTTCTTGGGTGTCAACATGTTTACAGGTGCGGTTTTGTTGATCCCGCTTTATCGCGTGTTGCAATCCCTTGGGTTGCTCAATTCCTACTGGGCTATGATCATTCCAGGTGTCGCATTTCTCATTCCAACCGGCATCTGGCTTTTGCGGTCTTATCTAGAGAAAATTCCAAGAGAGCTAGAAGAGGCAGCTTATGTGGATGGGGCGAGCCGCATCTATATTTTGCGCCGCGTGGTCCTGCCGCTTGCCATTCCAGGTCTTATTGTTGTGGGCGTTGCTGTCTTTATCGGTGCCTATGCACAACAATTCCTCTTTGCAATCACCTTTAACCAAACACGGGAATATCAACCGCTTCCCGCAGGCATTTTCGAATTCATTGGCTATCAGTCAGTGACGTGGAACGAAATGATGGCCGCTGCCCTTGTCGGGGTACTGCCGGTCATGTTGATCTTTTTGTTCCTTCAAAAATACCTTGTTGCGGGCCTCACAGCAGGCGCCATCAAGGAATAATCCTATCCAACAAAAGGGAGAAACGTGGATATGAAAAACCTAAAAACTCTAACCTTAACAGCTGCACTTGCGCTTGGCGCATCAGGGCCGCTTTATGCAGAAAAGCTGCATTTTATCATGTGTGGCGGAGAAATTCGCGACGCCGATCAAAGCGTTGTGGATGCCTTTGAAGCCAAGCATGATGGCGTGAGCGTCAATATCGAAGCCATCCCTTGGGGCACCTGTCAGGATAAATCCCTCACACTTGCTGCTGCGGGTGACCCGCCCTCTGTTGCCTATATGGGGTCTCGGACCTTGCGTCAGTTGGCAAATAATAACCTGATTGTTCCAGCAGAAATTTCCCAAGATACGATTTCTGCCTATCAGCCAGGGATTTTGAACACGGTGACAGTGAAAGGCACACGCTGGGGCTATCCACGCGCGTTTTCAACCAAAGCGCTTTTCATCAACTGTGATCTTGCAGAAGCGGCTGGAGCAGAATGCAAAGCGCCCAAGACGTGGGATGATATGTATGCCTTGGCCAAAGCGATCAATGACAACACCGACGCAGCAGGTGTGGGCATTGCGGGCAAGGATTTTGACAATACGATGCACCAATTCTTGAATTATCTCTATTCAAATGGGGGTGTCGTCATCGATCCGCAAACAGGAGAGAACAAGCTTGATAGCAGCAACACGCGCGAAACGCTTGCCTTTTACAAAAAGCTTGTGAGTGTAGCGCAAGAAGGCCCAACCGCTTGGGAAAGATCGCAGCTCAAAGACCTCTACAATGACGGAAAAATCGGTATGTACATCGATGGCCCTTGGGGTCGTGGTCAGCACAAAGAGGGCATGAACGAGATCACAGTTCCCGTGCCTGCGGGTCCAAATGGCGACAATGGGACGATCCTCATCACAGACTCAATCGCTGTGTTCAAAGGCTCAGGACATGAGGAATTCGCCCATGAACTGGCAGGCATGCTTACAACTGGTCAAAGCCAGTACGCGCTGGACACCGAATGGGGTCTAACACCGATCTTTGACTATGAAAAGCTTGGCTTTGACGCGCCTTATTACAAAGGGGACGCCTATTGGCAGGTCTTTGTAAATGGGATCGGTGCAGGTGGCCCCGAGCCGCTTGTGGAGGATTTCAAATCGCTTCAGTCTGTGTTCACTAATATGATCCAAGGCGTCATTTTGGATGATGATACAGTAGATAACCTCGTCACAATCGCTGGCGAAGAGCTCGACGAAGCGCTCTAAATCAATCGGGTTGGGCGTCCGTATGTGTTGCCCAACCCCCATTACACCAATTTTTTAAGAATGAGGCGCCTGCTGTGGCAACCCTAGACATCAAAAATCTTGCCAAATCTTTCGGTTCCGTAGACGTGTTGCACGACATCAACCTGTCCATTGCGGACAAAGAATTTGTTGTCTTTGTCGGCCCTTCGGGCTGCGGAAAATCGACCCTTTTGCGGATCATTGCAGGACTAGAAGAGGTGACGTCAGGCGATATCTTGATTGAGGGGCAAAACGTAAACACCCACGCTCCAGTTGAACGCGGTATTTCAATGGTGTTTCAATCCTACGCCCTCTACCCTCATCTGAGCGTTTTTGAAAATATTGCCTTTCCATTGCGGGTGCAAAAGCTGAGCAATTCGGACGTGAAAGCACGCGTTGGTCGCGCGGCAAGCATTTTACAATTGCAAGATAAGCTCTCGCTTAAGCCAGGGCAGTTGTCAGGAGGACAGCGGCAACGTGTTGCCATCGGGCGCTCTATTGTGCGTAATCCAAAAATATTCTTGTTTGATGAACCGCTCTCCAATCTGGATGCCGCACTTCGCGGGGATATGCGCGTCGAGCTTAGCCAGCTCCATCGCGAGTTAAACGCGACGATGGTCTACGTCACGCACGATCAAGTCGAAGCCATGACAATGGCGGATCGTATTGTGGTTCTCAATGCTGGCATGGTTGAGCAATTTGGCACCCCAATGGAGCTTTACCACCGACCTGAGACCAAGTTTGTAGCTGGCTTTATTGGCCAACCCAATATGAATTTCCTCACCGCCAAGGTCACCGCAGCGAGCGCACAAGAGGTGCGCGTTGATCTGGATGGAGCGATCACACTCGCGCTTCCGCTCGCTGGCGACACCGTCCAAGTCGGAGACCCCGTCGATGTCGGCATTCGACCAGAGGACCTTAGGATTGTTGAAGATGGCGGGTTTGAAATGCATGTGGATGTGATCGAGCGTCTAGGTGGCGTTTGTATTGTTTATGGTCGCATTGGCGCGAACGAGACACGCTACTGTGCCTCGCTTGCAGGTGATGCACGGGTGACGGAGGGCAGCATGATAAAGCTCGCCTCTGATCCTGCAAATTTTCATGCCTTTGACCGTGCGGGACGTGCCCTTCACCGTCTCAATGTGTCGTTTGAAACGGAGTAGCAAGATGCGCATTGCAACCGCAGGAATGGGATTAAGGGCAAGCCATGTTTTATCTCTCTTTCAAGAGGTAGCGCCTGATTGCGAACTCGTGGGATATTACGATCCATCACCAAGCCACGTCCAAGATCTTGGCGTCAATATTGAGCGTTACTTTGACGTAAAAGAGATGCTGGAACATACTCAGCCAGACCTCTTTTTCGTCTGCTCTCCAAATGAGTTTCATCTGGAGCAAATCAAAATCGGGCTCGAAATGGGCGTGCGCATTTTTACCGAAAAGCCCGTTGTTACCTCTATTAAAGAGACGATGGAGCTGGCCTCTCTGCTTGCAAAATATGGAACAGACCGTGTGATGGTGGGGCTTGTTTTGCGGCATTCACAACATATGGTCGATTTACGCAAAGCGATGGCTGAAGGCATACTTGGCCCAATTGCGTCGCTTGAGGCAAACGAACATATTGCGCCGTATCATGGAGCATTTTTCATGCGGGATTGGCGGCGGATGCATGCGCATTCTGGTGGCTTCATGCTCGAAAAATGTTGCCATGATCTTGATCTTTACAACATGATTACTGGTTCGCGTCCCCTCCGCGTTGCCAGCTTTGGTGGGCGGCGGTCTTTCGTGCCCGAACATGCGCAGACCACCAGCAAGGAACAGGAAATACTCCAGGTCAAAAAGACGGTTTGGGAAGGCGCTGAGGATCCATTTCACGCCGACGGTGACATCGTGGATCACCAGACGGCGATCCTTTCTTACGAAACCGGTGCCAGCCTTGCCTTCCATACCAACAT
>WTIQ01000168.1 GCA_011525185.1 Paracoccaceae bacterium
TTCAGAAGCCTTTAGCCTTGCCTATGCACTTGAAATCTCCTGCCGTGTTCAGATGAAAATTCTGGCCTCTGCTCAGCCCTTCACGATCCCTGACGAGGAAGTTCTGGAGCAGACAGCCCGTCAGTTGAATGGATTTCCGGTGCCGCCGCGGGAACGGGAATGGCCGGGGCTCTTGCAGTTATTGGAGCGCGCGAATCCCGGATATGATGCATGAGCGCGCCAACCAGCCAAACCCGAGACATGATGGATGGGCAAGGGGGGCTTTTGCTTGGGCCTCACAGATATATGCTGATCCGACCAGATGCATTAATGGGGCTCTTTGCACGCCTTCCATTGGCTGAACGGGACGCCGCATTTGAAGCCATTGCTGCGTCTGTGCGCGAAAACGGCGCGAAATCCGCAGCCTCTTATGCAGGGATGGGTTTGGCCGAAGCCGATAGATTAATTCGCACCATCATGGACACTGCACCACAGTTGGGCTGGGGGAAATGGAGCCTGACCTATGATGAGAAGGGACTTGACCTAAGTCTTCACAATTCCCCTTTTGTAGCTGGATTTGGACCTTCTGAGCATCCTGTATGCGCGCCGGTTTGCGGTATGTTAGAGGCGATTTGTACACAAATTTTTGGAAAATCGGGATCTGCGGTTGAAACGGCATGCGCCTCCCAAGCCGTCCAAGGTCAGAGCAAAAAATACCAATGTCAGTTTCGTGTGAACGCTTAATCGCGTGAACATATCATCAACCCATTCTTTTGGCTGATCCGATTTTCCTTCCTGCACTCCAAAGACATACTTATGCCCCGAATAGAGAGGGATAAGAACAAAATTAGCCGTTGACCCTGTTCCGTATCTATGTGTGAATTACTTAAGGGAGTGTAAGAGTGGCCAAGGCATTGGTGCTCTTTGTTAAAATAAAAAGATACGGGAGAGAGAAATGAAAAAATTCCTCAGTTTGCTGACCGTCGCTGCTCTTGGCGCGACTGTGAGTGTTAAAGCTGTCCTCGCCGAGGAAGTTCTGCGTGCTGTGCATGCGTTTCCAAGTTTTCTAGTGTACACAAAAACATTTTTGTCTTTTGTGGACGAAGTAAATGCCCGTGGTAAGGGCGTTGTGCGTATTCAGGTCATGGGTGGCCCTGAAGCGATCAAAATGTTTGAACAACCAAACGCTGTTCGCGATGGTGTTGTCGATATGGTGCATACACCCGGTTCGTTTTACGGTGCTGCCGTGCCTGAAATTGACGCAATGGTCGCCTCTACCAAGACTGCGGTAGAAACCCGCGCAAACGGTGGGACAGCGATGATGGATGCCGCGCATCAGACGCGCTTTAATGTGAAATACCTTGCATGGATTGATTCAGGTATCGGGTTTAACATTTTCACCGTCAATGAACCAAAGTTCCGCTCTTCTGACGGGGTTCTGGATCTTGGCGGCGTAAAGATTCGCGACAACCCGATTTACACCGCGTTCTTGAAATCGCTTGATGCGACCACCTCTCCAATGCCCTCAACCGAGGCCTATGGCGCGCTTGAGAAAGGGGTGATTGATGCGGCCCCTTGGACGACCATCGGGATTACAGACCTGAAGTGGGATAAATTCGTCAAATATATGGTCGAACCTGCGTTTTATTCAACAGACCTTGGTATTATCGTGAACCTTGATCGCTGGAACAGTCTCAGCTCTGAGGCCAAAGCCGTGCTTGAAGAGGTCGCAATCGAGTGGGAGCAAAAATCCTACGACGAACGTCAGGCTGAAGTGGAGAAGTACAAAGCCGCCTATAAAGAGGGCGGAATGAGCTTTGTCAGCCATTCGGATGCCGGGGGAGCGAATTACCTAAAATTGGCGTATGATTCTGTTTGGGCGCGCGCCACAGAGCGTATGACCGAAAAAGGCTCTGGCGGTGATGTCGCGAAACTGCGCTCTCTTTATGCGCCTGAATAATCTCGAAAGAGATCATTAATCAGGAGCGGGCAATGAAACTGTTTTTTGCATGGCTGGACCGTCTGACAAATATTTTGGCCATATTGGCTGGAGTTTATCTTGTCTGGATTTTTCTGGCGATTGTATTTCAAGTCGTTGCCCGCTCGGTTTTCCTTTATGGCTCTTCCCATATTTTTACCTTCATAGAATATGGGTTGCTGTATATCACTATGGCGGGTGCTCCTTGGCTGGTGCGCGAAAAAGGCCATGTTTACATCGAAATTTTGACCGCCGCGGTTTCAGAGCAAGTCCGTCCGATCCTGTCACGTGCGGTCGTCGGTTTGGTCATCTTGATTTGCGTGATTATCACCTATTACGGGATTGAGGTGACAATACGGGCGTTTGTGCGTGATGAAATGGATATGCGTTCGCTTGATATGCCCAGATGGATGCTGATGATTTCAATGCCTATTTGTTTTGGGCTGATGTCGCTC
>WTIQ01000407.1 GCA_011525185.1 Paracoccaceae bacterium
ATTCAGCGTCTTTAATGCAGCGGATGGAAAAGCCACTCTGCCAAATTTCACCTACACCTCTTTCGATCCCATGATTCCCTAACCCAAGAGATCTAACTATGCGAAGTGATGAATTAGTCCAGTATGTGGTCGAAACTCCACCATTGTAAAAATGCCCGTCATATGACCGCGCGCCCGCTGGTCGACCATTGAATCCGACATTGTTAGATCCCTGAGCTCCGATAGGCCAAATCGAGTCTGATTTAAGCTCAAAATCTTCGGAATATGTGCGCCAACCCTCCTCTAGGACATCCTGCTCCGACATACCTAGCCACAACTCCATTTGTCCCCAATCTTCATCTGAGGGGACATTCCAACCCGTTGGACACAACCCTCGACCATCCTGAACAGAGTAATTGTTGTAGAGCCTACCGTACAAAAACAGATTTTCGACTTCATCGCAAGACCCATAGTAACATTGAGAGGTTCCTTCACCATAAATCGATTTCGCTCCAGAGACCGCCTGGCCCCAATGTTCATCTGTTAGCCCACTAGGAATCATATCACCATTCCTGTAGCTCTCAGCCCTGAGGTTTTCAGCAAACCAACACTGCCCCCCTATCTGTACGGTCTCGTAGTCATAGCCTTGGTACTCGAGTAGATCGCCGCACTGCCACGGTGACTCCTCAGCTGCGCAATTACCGTAAGCGCTCAAGAGGTCGAGGAGGTCATTGAGTTGGACGCATCCGTCGAGGTTGATATCACCACTGCCATCCCCGATGCACATCTGCATCTCGGCATCCCAAATCGTTCCTGGGCCGCAAAAACAACTGCCGTGATCGAACTCAACAAAAATGCTGTCGCTACTTGTACACGAGCCGTAGGGCGACTCAACTTCGAGCACATAGAAAGCGCTTTGCAGGTTGGCAGAAATGCCCGAATCATCCCAAGTTCCGCACACGATGTCACCTTCGGGACAATTCCCATTCGCATCTGTCATGTGTACGAAGTATCCCTGATCCAAATTGGCAGGCCGATTGGCAGCCCAATTGAGGTAAGAAACTGCCTCATCGGTAACCCATCTCCAGCCACCATTCGGTTCCGCGTAGTCAGGTGATTCAAAGTCTTGATACAAACCAATCCAAGCCTGATAGTTGTTGGTCCCTCCTGGGTTGAGGCCATTCCCGTAGACACCCTGCCAAACCAGTTCGTTTTCCTCGGGTGAGGTGATTACCGCAAGATGTCCCCCTAGAGATTCGCTTTGCATTCTTGCATCTTCCCAAGAAATCGATGCCTCGGAAATGTAATAGTCACTTTGACCTAATCGTCCGATAAAAGTATGCCCTGAAATGACGTTTGGCTCCCCTATCTGACTCGATGCTTCTACCGCATAAAATCCTGTCTGTGAAACTTCAATTATAGAATCTGACTCACCCGTACTCCAATGGAAAAACTGTCCGTCCTGTGCCTCGAGTACAACCCATTCTTCGCAAGACACAATGTCTTCTCCGAGGTCAATCGTTGGAGCGTAAACACAGTTTCCATCATCACATGCGGCCTCTGAATTGAAATTGCACGCCTGTGGATCTGTGCAGTCGGCCAGAGTGCAAGACCCGTCGTCAACTACCGCTTCCAGGTCGAAATTGCAAGCACTCTCATTTGTGCAGCCCTCTAATGGTCCTGAGGCATTGAATAATGATGCGATTTCCTCCGATGACAAGGCGCGATCCCAGATGCCTATGTCATCCAAACTTCCGCTAAAATATTCGCCTTCTTGATGAGCGTCTTCTGACTTTCCCAAAGTCTGTTTTGTTTCTGTTGTACTGTAAGTCTTTTGCGAGGTATAGCCAAGCTGGCCATTGATGAAACAACTTAGGATAGCCCCGTCAAAGGTGTATACTACATGATGCCATTCGTTCAAAGGTGTAGAGATCAGCTCAACAGTCGTGCTTCCGCTGCATCCAAAGCAGGCGTCATTTGATTCACCAATCAAGGTTGGTGTGTCGGGCCAAATGAGCGAAGCCCATCGCATACTCGTGCTTATTGTCCCGTAAAAAAAAGCCGTCGATGCACCATTAGAGTTGTCATTTACAGAGCTCTGGTTGTACCAAAACGAAATGGACCGAGGCGAATTTCCTACTGGGATCTCTGATATCTCGAGCTCTAACCAATCATCACCATCAAAACTGTAAGCACTGTTGGATTCTCCAAACCTCCCTTGGACCAAACTCGCCCCTGAAACCTCTTCTCCAGAGGTTCCTTCCAGCGGACTCCAAATTACCAATCCATCCGTCGGCACGTAGTCAGGCACCTGCCCGACAGCAGTCAAGCAAGAAGTAGCCAAGAGAAGTGTGAGGAAGCGGTTCAGCATTCAGCGTTTCTTAGGCAGCGGATAGAGAGGCCACTTTTAGCACTGGTGTCATAGCGCTTTAC
>WTIQ01000203.1 GCA_011525185.1 Paracoccaceae bacterium
GGCATGTGCGCACGGGTTTGTCCGACCGAAACCCTCTGTGAAGAGGCCTGTGTGCGTGAAAAGGCGGAGGGAAAACCCGTCGAAATAGGGCGCCTTCAACGCTATGCAACTGATGCGTTGATGGCCGATGGTCGCCATCCTTTTCAGCGCGCAGAACGTAGCGGTCATAAGGTGGCTGTCGTTGGAGCTGGCCCTGCTGGTCTCGCAGCTGCCCATCGATTGGCGATGTTGGGTCATGCGGTTGTGATCTTTGATGCGGCGGCCAAGCCGGGAGGGCTGAATGAATTTGGGATAGCGGCCTATAAGGCGACCCAAGATATTGCGCAGCGTGAGGTGGACTGGCTGCTTAAAATTGGTGGCATTGAGATCAGATCTGGTCAAACGCTTGGTCGTGATTTTTCGCTTTCAGATTTGCAAGGCGACTATGACGCTGTGTTTCTCGGCATTGGCCTCAGCGCCGTGCGCGCGTTAAAACTTGAGGATGAAGATCTGCAAAATGTGGAAAACGCCGTCGATTTTATTTCGCGCTTACGTCAGGCCGAAGATTTGCAGGAGGTCCCAGTTGGATCGGATGTGGTGGTGATCGGCGGCGGGATGACCGCCATTGATGCTGCAGTACAATCCAAGCTTTTAGGGGCGGAACGGGTCACTTTAGCCTATCGTGGAACGCCCGAAAAAATGTCCGCCTCGAAGTATGAGCAAGAATTGGCAAAATCTAAAGGGGTCCATTTCTTGTTTAATGCGACACCTGTTTCCATAGAGGGAGACAATAACGTCGAACGCATGCATTTTGAACAGAAAAGCAGCGGAGAGGTGCAAAAGATCAGTCTGGACGCGGATCATGTGCTCAAAGCGATTGGTCAAATTATGGAAGAGGATCACTCCTTGCCTGCGATGCAGGAGGGCAAAATCAAAGTAGATGCAGATTTCAAAACATCTCTGGAGAAGGTTTGGGCTGGCGGCGACTGTATCGGCTTTGGCGAAGATTTAACGGTCACAGCGGTTGCACAGGGGCGCGATGCGGCTCGGGCTATTCACACCGCATTAAAGGGAGAATACTAATGGCTGATTTAACCTCTAATTTTTGTGGAATTTCCTCGCCCAATCCGTTTTGGCTGGCCTCCGCGCCGCCAACGGACAAAGAGTACAACGTGCGCCGCGCCTTTGAGGCGGGCTGGGGCGGCGTGGTTTGGAAGACCCTAGGCGTGGCTGGCCCGCCGATTGTAAACGTAAACGGCCCTAGGTATGGGGCGATCTGGGGCGCAGATCGGCGGCTTTTGGGTTTGAACAACATTGAGCTGATCACGGATCGAGATTTAGATATCAACCTTGAAGAAATGGCCCGCGTGAAACGGGATTTTCCCGACCGCGCCTTGATTGCCTCTGTAATGGTCCCCTGTGAGGAGCATTTTTGGAAAGAGATCATTCCGCTCATTGCCGAGACGGGTGTTGATGGCTTTGAACTTAATTTTGGCTGTCCTCATGGAATGTCCGAGCGCGGTATGGGTTCGGCGGTTGGTCAAGTGCCAGACTATATTGAAATGGTCACACGCTGGTGCAAGGAATCCACTGATCTCCCCGTCATCGTGAAACTGACACCCAATATTACAAATATCATCTATCCCGCCGCCGCGGCCAAGCGGGCAGGAGCTGATGCTGTGAGCTTGATAAATACAATCACCTCTATTGTCTCAGTTGATCTTGACACCATGGCGCCCAACCCAACGATCGACGGTAAAGGCACGGCTGGGGGATATTGCGGGCCAGCAGTGAAGCCGATTGCGCTCAACATGGTCGCACAAATCGCGCGAACAGAGGAAACAGCGGGCTTGCCGATTTCTGGTATTGGTGGAGTGACCACTTGGCGCGATGGCGCTGAGTTTTTGGCGCTTGGGGCGGGCAATGTACAGGTCTGCACAGCGGCAATGACCTATGGCTTTGGAATCATTAAGGAAATGAACGCTGGTCTCTCTCACTGGATGGATGAGAAAGGTTATAAGAGTGTGGATGAAATCGTCGGGCGCGCTGTGCCAAATGTGACGGATTGGCAATATCTGAACCTCAATTACATCACCAAAGCCCGCATTGACCCAGAAAGCTGTATCAGCTGTGGGCGCTGTTATGCAGCTTGTGAGGATACCTCCCATCAGGCCATTGAAATGTCGCCAGATCGTGTCTTTAGTGTCAAGGATGACGAATGCGTGGCCTGTAACCTCTGTGTGAATGTCTGCCCTGTTGAAGGCTGCATTACGATGGAGCGCATAGAGGCGGGGGCTATGGATGAGCGCACAGGCGAAGTCGTCCCTGAAGAATATGGCAATTGGACGACCCATCCAAACAATCCAATGGCCAGCGCAGCGGAGTAAACCAGCGCGTCAATCAGTGCGCGTTAATCAGTACACAATGTGCG
>WTIQ01000284.1 GCA_011525185.1 Paracoccaceae bacterium
ACCTTATTGCGTTGTGATCGGTGGTGGTCAGGGCGGTATTGGCCTTGGTGCGCGTCTGCGTCAACTTGGGATCCCGACCATCATTATTGAGAAAAACGATCGCCCAGGTGACAGCTGGCGCAACCGATACAAATCGCTCTGCCTGCATGATCCCGTCTGGTACGATCATTTACCCTACATAAAGTTTCCAGAGAACTGGCCCGTGTTTAGCCCCAAAGATAAAATCGGGGATTGGCTGGAAATGTACACTAAAGTGATGGAGCTGAATTACTGGACCCGCAGCACGGTAAAATCCGCTCATTATGACGAGACGCGCCAAGAAGGGAACATCGTTGTAGACCGATATGGAGAGGAGATCACATTACGCCCCAAACAGCTCATTATGGCAACAGGTATGTCAGGCAAGGCCAATGTGCCTCAATTCGAGGGGATGGAGCTCTTTAAAGGCGATCAACACCATTCCTCACACCATCCTGGACCCGATGCCTACAAAGGCAAGAAGGCCGTGATCGTCGGCTCGAACAACTCCGCCCATGACATTGCTGCCGCGCTTTGGGAGGCTGATGCCGAGGTGACAATCCTGCAGCGCTCATCAACGCATATTGTGCGCTCTGACACGTTGATGGAGGTCGGCCTTGGTGCGCTTTATTCAGAAGAAGCTGTAAATGCAGGGGTCACCAC
Organism: Paracoccaceae bacterium; assembly: GCA_011525185.1. Classification (GTDB taxonomy): domain Bacteria; phylum Pseudomonadota; class Alphaproteobacteria; order Rhodobacterales; family Rhodobacteraceae; genus LFER01. Next base: position 682 of record WTIQ01000284.1, read on the forward strand.
GGAAAAAGCAGACCTGATCTTTGCTTCACTGCCCTATGGAATTCTACACGAATTTCAAATTCCCGCCTATGCAGAGATGAAAGAACGCGACCAAGCATTTTACGATGGGTTGGAAAAAGCTGGCTTTTGGCTCGACTGGGGAGACGACGACTCAGGGCTCTTTATGAAATATCTGCGGCGAGGCTCTGGCTATTACATCGATATCGGGGCGAGCCAACTCATCATTGATGGCGAGATCGCTGTTCAACGGGGCCAAGTCTCCTCTCTGGATGAAACGGGCGTAAACTTGGAAGATGGGACCCATCTAGAGGCTGATCTGGTGGTCTATGCCACTGGATATGGATCGATGAATGGTTGGGTTGCAGATTTGATGGGCCAAGAGATGGCTGATCGTGTTGGCAAAGTCTGGGGACTGGGATCTGATACCACCAAAGACCCTGGGCCTTGGGAAGGCGAACAACGCAATATGTGGAAGCCCACTCAGCAAGACGCACTGTGGATGCACGGCGGAAATTTGCATCAATCCCGTCATTATTCGCAGTTCCTAGCGCTTCAGATCAAAGCCCGCATGGAAGGCATAGACACACCCGTTTACGGGCTACAAGAGGTGCATCACCTAAGCTAAATGCAAAAAAGGGCTTGAGCGTTATAAAAGGCGCTCAAGCCGTCATGTTTTTTGTTAAAAACTTATCGAGCACTTGCGCCATTTCAACTGGGTGAGAGAGCGGCACCATATGTCCTGCCCCCGCGATGTGGACGCGCTCGGTATGCTCTATCCGACGCTCCAATGCATCGTTGACCCGCCCAACGCTGTCATGCGACGTAGTGCCCTGCACGAGCAAAACGGGGCATTTTATTGCAGAAAGTCGACCCTTTTGTGAAAATCCGTATGTATCATGATAAACAACTGGCTCACCCTGTTCGATCATGATGATTTTATCGATCATCATGTCTTTGTATTTATCCGACACGTCATCCCATGGCACATCGTCACCCCAGTGGACGGCAAATTCACGGGCTGCTTTTTCATAATCTTTGGCGTCTATGCCGTCTCGATATCCCCTATGATCCTGATCATATTTTTCCTGATAGTGCGGATCATCCTGAAATATGATCGACAAAACAACAGGTTCGATCAGAGTCAAAGACTTTACCAACTCTGGCATTTCAAGCGCAAGACGGAGGGCAATACTGCCCCCGAAAGAATGACCAACCACATCCATAGGCTCACCACCCATCAGTGCTTTGCCAATCTCCGTTCCCGTCCTGTGAAAATCGCGATCAAAACTCCAATCATCCGATTTTCCATGCCCTGGCATATCAAAAGCAGTCCACGAATACTCAGGACCAATATGCTCAATCATGCCGCGCCATGCAGCCATCGACCCCATCGTACAATGAAGGAGCAGCCCCTTGCGATCACTTTTGCCGAATTGATCCCAATACGTGTTAAACCCTGCGATTGCTTCTTTTGGCATCAAAGACGACCTGACAAATGGGCATCAAGATCCTCTAAACGATCCTGCCCCCAAAAGGCTGCGCCATCATCGAGCAGATAAAACGGACTGCCAAAGACACCGCGGTTGACCGCCTCTTCCAAATTGGCCGCATAGGTTTCCGCTCCGCTCAGCAAACCGCTATCTGCAAGCACGGGATCAAACCCTGCTGTGATCAAACAGCTTTTGATCACACTGTCTTCTGCAATATTCTTTTCCTCGGCCCAA
>WTIQ01000229.1 GCA_011525185.1 Paracoccaceae bacterium
CGGCTCCGACGATTGCGGCGGATAGTACGAGTGTTGATGCGGATAGTGGTACGGCGGTTACGGTTGCTGGTTCAAAAGATTTTGCATCCGATAATGTAACGAATGCGGATATGCCGACGATTACGTTTACGTCTTCTGAGTTGTTGTCGGAGATTCGTCTTGTCCTTCAAGGTGAAGCAGCGCCTGTGACGTCTCCGGCGGCACCTATGGCGATGGCACCTGCGAGTGGTACTGCCTATCTACAGTGGGATGACAACGCTACTGAAGCTGTAATGGATGATATTCTGAACTATGTTGCGAACGGCAATTCGGAAAGTATCAGTTCGTATGGTTTGTATATCAAAGCTTCTGATGGAACGCTGACATTGGTTAAAGCCAATGCGTTTGATGGAACGACATCTATTGCTGCCAGTGAGCTGATGCAGATTCCTGCAATGGAAAGCTTTGGGGAGACGGATGAGCTTGTTCTGAGTGCGGATGGTGTGACTATCTTTGCGTCTGAGTACTTTGACGATGGTGGCAGTGAAGAAGTGTCTCCTGGTTCAGGTGTTACCATAGACTTGTATAGTGCTGCGACATTATCGGGTTATGGTGTTACAGAAGGTCTGATATCAGGAGATGATAAGGCGTATGCGATCATTGCTGATGGAGATGGCAATCTTTCTGCGCAGCTTTACGAAAACACAGATGCGGCTGGCTCTGGAGACTGGATTAAGTCTGAGTCGGCTGTGGATGTAGCGATCACGGGTATTACGATTGAGGATCTTGATCCAGATGATGCTGTTGCTCAGGTGACAGTCACGGTGCCATCGACTGGTACGGGTGATGGCACTGGTACGGGTGATGGCACTGGGGCGTCAGGTCCAACTGAGATTAGCTTTAAGGTTGGAGAGGATGCGCGTGTTGATGAAAATGGTCTCATTTATACTCTGACACTTGATAGTGTTCTTTCGGAAGGTGTTTGGGCGATTGAGACGACAGATTTGGCTGGTAACGATCTTGATCTCACAGGTCTATCGGCGGATGGTTATGATGCGTTTGATCCGGCGAGTGAACTTCCAGCTGGCTTCTTCATTGTTGATAGATCAGCAGATGATGCGGCGGATTTGAGTGTTGAGGTTGGCGCGGGTTCTGATGATGGGGCTGGCCAGACGATCTACAAGATTGGAGGACCTTCGACCTCGACTACAAGCTTTGTTGTTGATGGGCTTGATGCTGATATAGCTGAAATTTCTGTGAGCATTACAGACTCTACGAGTACTGAGGTCTTTACGGAGACGTATACCTATAGTGAGACAGATGGAGAATTCTCTGCTGCGGTAGGCACTGCAGCGATTACGTATTCGTCTGGTGAATTGAGTACGACGCTTGACTTGACGGCTCTTGGTTCTGGTAATTTTGCTGTCTCGCTTATAGTCACAGATGCGGCTGGCAATACTCAGACTGTTGGGAATACCTTCAGTGTTGATAACGATGCGGATATTGCGACGGCGGCTGATGGCGCAGATGCAGCCTTGGAGATGGTCTTGGAGGATCATGTTGCGGGAGGCGTGTCTGAACCTGAGGCGGTTCTGAAGATTGATCTTACGGGTCTTGATCACGACATTGAAGATCGTGATTTCTACGCGATGACAGCGGAAGACTTCTTGTTGGGTCTTTCTGATGCGCAGAGCGCTGGTTCTGCGATATACGCTGATCTTACAAGTGTGACAGATCTTGGTGCGGAGCTTGCAAAATGGACGTTGGCGAGTTCTCGCGGATCTTCTGAGACATTCTTGGCGGAATACACAGATGGCTCGACAACGGCTTATCTTGATGCGTCATTGATCAGTGGGGCGGTTACGGATCTCTGGGTCCATACAGATCCTGCGAGCCCACGTTTGGAGATAGACGGTGGTGTTGATCCTAGTTCTCCAACGGATGATGTTCTTAAATACGTTGTTGATCAGGGTGATACGAGCGCGCCTGATCCTGCAACGGTTGCGACGTATACGCTTGTTGCGGTTGGTGAGAGCGCAGATTTGCATGAGTTTAGCGCGACGCTTGATGCGACGGGGTCTGTATCTTGGTCAACTTTGGAGACAGAGCTGGCCGCGGCGAGTGTTGCGATGGAAGACATTGTTGAGATTGAGCTTCGTGCAGGCGATGCGTCTCACGTTGCGGATGTCAACTTTGATACGTCTTCAGCAGATCACTTTGATGTAGATGTCAGTTCGCTTGTCACTGGAACGGAAGATGTTCTGGTTAAGATGTTGGTCCGTGTTGAGGATGGTGTTGGCAACGTTGCCTATAGAGACACGGCTTCAACGGTGAGTGAGACAGCGATCAGTGATATGCGTCTGGACTTCACGGCTCCGACGATTGCGGCGGATAGTACGAGTGTTGATGCGGATAGTGGTACGGC
>WTIQ01000076.1 GCA_011525185.1 Paracoccaceae bacterium
AACCCATTTTAGAATCAAGCCCCATACCAACCACATCGCTGACCGAGGCTGGAAAATCCCAATCCACATCAGCGCGCTGCGGAACATAGGCGATCTTATCTCGTACATCTCTTAGTGCTTGATTATGAAATGTAATATGCCCTGAAACAGGTTGCTCTATAGACATAAGCGCCTTGAGAAAGGTCGACTTTCCTGCACCATTTGGCCCTATTATGCCTGTTAATGATCCAGCAGGAATGCTCACATCAATAGAATAAATGGCAGGCGTTGTGCCATAGTTCACCGTCAATCCATGAACGGCAATTGGTAGATCGTCGCGCTTAAAAGTTTCTAACTTCTGACCATCCTCTGACACTAAAGCAAGATTTGACATATCCTAGGCCCTCAATTTTCCACTTAGACCAGCCGCATGGACGTCACCCCCAAGGGCGCGCGCAATGACCGTAATATTGTGATCCATCATGCCGATATACGTGCCTTCGTAACGTCCCTCTGGCCCCATTGCGTCTGAGTAAAGCTTTCCCCCTAAAGACACTTTATGACCGCGCGAGGCAGCGCCCTCGATCAAAGCGCGAACATTGCGCTCGGCAACCGAGCTTTCGACAAAAACAGATGGAATTTTACGTGTGACTAAGAAATCGACAAGCTCTTTGATCCGAAACAACCCTGCTTCTGAGTTGGTTGACATGCCTTGCACGCCAAGGACCTCTAATCCGTAGGCCGCTCCAAAATAGCCAAAGGCATCATGCGCCGTAACGAGAGTGCGATTTTGAACAGGCACAGTCGATAGAGCGCTCTGTCCATAGTCATGCAGCCCTCTTAGGTCTTGGCGAAGGCGTTCCCCGTTTTCTTGGAAGTGATCTACATGGCTTGGCACAATGGCAGACAATTCTGCGACAACAGTTTCAATAATTTGCGACCAGAGCGACACATCCATCCAAATATGAGGATCAAATTTTCCACTCACGCCTTCGTAGGGCAAGAGACTAGCGCGTTCTAAGCCATCCGTCACCGACGTCACGCGCGTCTTCGTTTTCAGCTTATCAAAAAATTCGAGCATCTGCGCTTCGAGATCAAGACCATGATAGAGAACGAGATCTGCCTTTGACATGGCAATAATGTCGTTTCGGGTCTGACGATAGGCATGCGGATCAACGCCAGGGCCCATAAGCGCCTGAACTGTTACATAGGGGGAACCAATGTTGCGCGCGACATCTGCAATCATTCCCGTTGTCGTTACAACAGACTGCACCTTTTGTGCAAAGGCGGGAGTGCCTGCAAAAGCCGCCCCAAGACCCACACTTCCAAGTCCCAAAAATATATCGCGTCTCGTCAACATCCACTGAGTCCTTTATCTCTAGTTGAATATGAGAATGATTTGCAAAAAGTCAATGTTATTGCGACTTATTCTCATAAAAAGGTTTTTCAGGCATGTCTTGAGGTTTTGATCACTTCGTGACAGGCTTGCACGGATGCAAGTTAGTGAGTGTTCAAAGGCCCATGGCACAGAAATCTATAGAACAGACGAGAAATTCTGGAACAGATTTAAACATCGATTGGATTAATGCCCAACAAGCGAACACCTCCGCTATTGAGCGGCGAGCCAGTAGTCTTGGGGCGCGTCGATCCGTGAAAAAGCACTACCAAACCGCTTGGCTACTTAAGGCGATCACTTGTATTGATCTAACGACACTCTCTGGCGACGATACAGCAGAGCGGGTCAAGCGGCTTTGCGACAAGGCCAAACAGCCCGTCAGAGCCAATATTATAGAGGCTCTTGGACTCGATAACATCGCGGTTGGTGCGGTCTGCGTTTATCATGACATGGTTGAAACGGCTGTGGAGCGCTTAGCGGGCTCTGGCATTCCAGTTGCGGCAGTCTCGACGGGCTTTCCAGCGGGGCTTTCTCCTTTACGCTTGCGCATCTTGGAAATTGAGGAAAGCGTTAAGGCGGGTGCGCGTGAAATTGACATCGTCATCTCGCGTCGCCATGTCCTAAACCAAAACTGGCAGGCGCTTTATGATGAAGTGCAAGCCTTTCGTCAGGCCTGTGGACCAGCCCATATGAAGGCGATCCTTGCAACTGGTGAGCTTGGATCCCTGCGCAATGTGGCACGTGCCTCAATGGTCGCCATGATGGCAGGGGCCGATTTCATAAAGACCTCGACAGGCAAGGAAAGTGTCAACGCGACATTGCCTGTGTCCTTGGTCATGGTGCGGGCGATCCGAAATTTTTACGAAGAAACGGGCCAATATGTAGGCTACAAACCCGCTGGAGGTATCTCAAAAGCCAAAGATGCTTTGACCTATCTTTCGCTCATCAAAGAAGAACTGGGGCATCCGTGGTTGAACAATGACATGTTCCGCTTTGGGGCGTCTTCGCTTCTTGGGGACATCGAACGCCAACTCGAACATCACGTCACCGGGGCCTATTCAGCCACCTATCGACACGCACTCGCTTAAAAAGGCTGAAGCTATGGACATAAAAAAGATCATGGAAAAAATGGACTATGGGACGGCTCCAGAGGCTGTGGATGAGGCTCAAAATTGGCTTTTAGGCCATAAAAATCGTTTTGGTCATTTTATTGATGGCGCTTTTACAGAGCCAGAGGCTTGCTTCACCACTTATAACCCAGCGGATCGCAGTGTCTTGGCTGAAATCAGTCAGGCAAGCGAAAGCTCTCTGGATAAAGCCGTTGCCTCGGCGCAATCAGCCTTTCAGAGCTGGTCACAAGAGGCACCGCATAAGAGGGCGAAATCGCTTTACGCGCTTGCGCGGCTCTTACAAAAACACAGCCGCCTCTTTGCGACACTGGAAACGTTAGACAACGGCAAGCCCATTCGTGAAAGCCGTGATATTGATATTCCCCTTGCACAGAGACATTTTTATTATCACGCAGGAATGGCCCAGCTCATGCCCATTGAAATGCCCGAGCGTATGCCGCTTGGCATCTGTGGGCAAATCATTCCTTGGAACTTTCCTCTATTGATGCTTGCGTGGAAAGTGGCCCCCGCGCTCGCAATGGGAAACACCGTTGTGCTCAAGCCTGCGGAATATACCTCTCTCACTGCGCTTTTATTTGGCGAAATTTGTAACGAAGCAGGCCTTCCCAAAGGCGTTGTCAATATTGTCACGGGCGATGGGGCTGTAGGCGAAAGGATTGTCACGCACCAGGATATTCAAAAAATTGCCTTTACAGGCTCGACCGAAGTGGGACGCAAAATTCGTCAAGCAACGGCAGGCAGTGGCAAATCGCTCACACTTGAGCTGGGAGGTAAATCCCCCTTTATCGTGTTTGATGATGCGGATTTAGACAGCGCCGTTGAGGGATTGGTTGACTCCATTTGGTTTAACCAGGGTCAAGTATGCTGCGCTGGCTCTCGCCTTTTGGTGCAAGAAGGTATTGCCGAGAAACTCATCCATAAAATCAAAACCCGTATGGGAACGCTCCGGATCGGCTCACCACTTGATAAATCGATCGATATAGGCGCAATTATCGACCCTATTCAGCATAAACGTATCTCTGATATGGTTAACAGCGCAGATGCAGGAGATGTCTTTCAAGCCCAATGTGAAACCAAAGAAGAGGGATGCTTTTACCCTCCAACCCTGATCACAGGCCTTAGCCCTGCTGACCCGTTGATGCAGGAGGAAATTTTTGGACCCGTCCTGACCACAACCACATTTCGCACACCGAAAGAGGCAATCGCTCTCGCAAATAACACGACATATGGGCTAGCGGCATCGATTTGGAGCGAGAACATAAACCTCTGCCTTGGCATTGCTCCTAAAATTCAAGCAGGTGTGATTTGGATCAATGGCGCGAATATGTTTGATGCCAACGCTGGGTTCGGCGGCATGAAGGAAAGCGGTTTTGGGCGCGAAGGCGGGAAAGAGGGCCTATTGGCCTACACAAAACCTAAGCGCAGCCGCGAATTAATAGGCAACATAAAACCCTTTGAAGGCTCTATTGCGGCCTCTGAACATATTGATCGAACGGCGAAACTCTATATCGGGGGAAAGCAATCTCGCCCTGATTCTGGCTATTCACACCCTGTTTTTGATGCAGATGGCAAGTTTATCGCCCATGTGCCCAAAGCCAATCGCAAAGACATTCGAAATGCGGTCGAAGCGGCAAATGCCGCCGCCTCATGGAGTGCGACAACAGGCCATCAAAGGGCGCAAATCCTCTATTATATGGGTGAAAATCTATCGGCACGTGCAGCAGAATTTGCCGTACTCTTAGACCGCTTCACGGGCAAAAGCGATGGAGAGCTAGAAGTCGAGCAATCTATTGAGCGTCTCTTTGCCTTTGCGGCCTATGCAGATAAATTCAGTGGGGAGCTGCGTGATGTTCCCATTCGCGGCATGGCTCTAAAAACACACGAACCTTGCGGCATAATAGGTGCCATATGCCCGCAAAAATCGCCCTTATTGGGGTTGATCACTGTGCTCGCGGCAGGGCTTTCTATGGGCAACAGAATGATCTTAGTCGCCTCCGAAATATCACCGCTCGTCGCAACCGAGCTCTACCAAATCCTTGATACCTCAGACGTGCCCAAGGGAAGCGTTTCTATTCTTACTGGATCACACCAAGACTTAGCCGCTCCTCTTGCAGCGCATATGGATATTGCGGCGCTGTGGAGTTTTTCCTCAACCGAGGTTTCAAAAATCGTTGAAACTCAATCAGCGCTAAATCTTAAACGGACTTGGGTAAACCATGGCTATGAGACCGATTGGGAGGCGCTGGATTATTCAGAGTTTCTAACAGAAAGCATTGAGCCAAAAACAATTTGGATCCCATTTGGGGAGGGCTAGTGCGTGTTGCGCCAAGGAAAGACCTCTGCCTTCATAACAAGCCCTAAATTAGGATATGCTGGATCAGCTCAGGCGACAGATACCCATCTTGCTCTAGTGCAAAATCTCGCTGGTAGTCTCTAATCGCAGACACTGTATTGGGCCCCATGATCCCATCCTGCCCTTGGGTCGAATAGCCTCGGGCGGTTAATTGCCTTTGCACGTGCTTGATCTCTTCAAGCGTAATCGCTTTATGGCGGGGCCAGAAATGGCGGGTGATGCGACCCGTTTTCAAAGCATCGGCAAGATGCCCGACCGCAAGCACATAGGCCTGCGATGCATTATAACGCTTTAAAACATGATAATTTTGCGTCACCGCGAAAAAAGGGCCTAGGGCACCAGCTGGCGCCAATAAGGAATATGTCTCGCTTTTGATATGGTCTGGTATCGGGATATCAACCTGCTCAAGTGTTTTTTGTGACAGTATTTTATGATCGCCTGTGAGGGCATAATCAAGCTCAGGGGGAACGTGACACCTTGCGCCCCAGCCCTGCCCTGAAACCCAGCCATGGGAGGCCAAATAATGCGCGGTAGACGCCAGCGCATCGCTTGGATTGTCGTCCCAAAGATTTGGAGGCGTATCACCCGAAAGAGAGACAGCATAGTCCAAATAGGAACTTGGCATAAATTGAGTGTGCCCAAAGGCTCCGGCCCAACTGCCATTAAGCGGCGCATTTAAGCCATGCCACGTGATAATTTCTATAGCCCCGCGCAGCTCTTGTTCAAAGAAATCCTGACGCCGACCACAAAATGCCAAAGTCGCAAGGGCCGACAAAATCGAAAAATCACCTCGGATTTGTCCGTACTGGCTTTCTATGCCCCATATCGCAACGAGACTATAGCGATCGACGCCAAATCTATCCTCTATACGATCAAGAGTAGCAGCGTGTTTCCGTAAATTTTGACGTCCAAGCATGATCCGCTTTTCGGTACATGCCCTTTCCAGATAGGTCCAAATTGGCGTTGCAAATTCAGGTTGCTGCGCCTGTCGATCCAAAACCCGCTGATCAAATACCAGCCATGGTTTGATATCAGTGCCAACATGGGTGGGTTCACTGGACACATATTTCTGAATAAAGGCCTCACGCCGATCTTCAAACTGCTCAAAGCTCATCCCTAGTGTTGCCTCTTTCTATTCGACTTGAGCAATTTTCTCGGCTTTCTCTTTCCATTTTGGCGACGCTGCGATCTCTTGCCTGACCGTGCTTGTCGCGCATGAGAGCTTAGGTCTTTGCCATCAAGCTCCAAAAGCTCAAAGGTTATTGAGCCTGATTCACTTAGGGTTTCTGTCAATTTGACAGTGACGGGTTGACCCAAAGTAATCTCTAACCCGCTCTCTGAGCCCATAAGAGAGTTATCATCACGATCATAGTGAAAATATTCACGCCCTATGCTGCGGATTGGAACAAGGCCCTCTGCCCCGCTGTCGTCCAGACGCACGAAACAGCCGAACTTCACAATTCCACTAATGCGACCACGAAATGCCGTGCCAATTTGTTCAGACAGATAGGCCGCGAGATAGCGGTCATTTGTATCGCGCTCGGCCACCATTGAGCGCCGCTCCGTGTTGGAAATAGCCTCGGCTGTTGTGTCTAATGCAGCAATATCCGCCTCACTCAGCCCATCTTCCCCCCACCCAAAGGCCCGAATAAGCGCACGATGCACGATCAAATCAGCATAGCGGCGAATGGGTGAGGTAAAATGCGCATAAGAACCCAAAGCAAGCCCAAAATGGCCAAAATTCTTGGGACTATAATAGGCTTGGGTCATTGAGCGTAAGGTGGTCATATTGATGAGCTCGGCAAAATCACCTGATGCCGCTTCGCACAAAAGTCGGTTCAGCTGCGAGGTTTTCAACACCTGCCCCTTTGGAAGCGCATAACCCGATGCCTGCGCCGTTTTGCGAAGGGCGTCTATCTTTTCAGGCGATGGCTCTTCATGCACGCGAAACAAAAGCGGGGTTCGTTTTTCGACAAGCGCAAGAGAGGCTGCTACATTTGCCAAAACCATGAACTCTTCGATCAGTTTATGGGCCTCAAGGCGCTCCTTGTAATTTATCGATGAAACACGGCCCAGATCATCCAAAACAATTTGGCGCTCTGGCAGGTCCAATTCCAATGGCTGGCGCTTTTCTCGCGCCCTTAAAAGACACTGATATGCCTCATATAATGGAGTAATGACCTTCTCTAAAATATCAGCGGAAACCAGATCCGCCTGTCCATCACGGGCCGCCTGCACCGTTTCGTAACTCAGCGACGCATGTGATCGGATCACAGCACGCAGAAAGGTCTGTGACAGGAGGGCGCCATTTTGGTCGATCCTCATTTTTGCGACCAACGCATAGCGGTCTTCGCCCTCTTTCAAACTGCAAAGGCCATTAGACAGTCTCTCAGGCAGCATCGGTACTACGCGATCAGCAAAATAAGTGGAATTTCCACGCTTGAGAGCCTCTCGATCTAAGTTGCTTTGGGAAGTGACGTAGTGAGCAACATCAGCAATTGCGACCCAAAGGATATAGCCCCCGTTGTCACCTTGCTCCTGATCGGATTCGGCAAAACAGGCATCATCATGATCGCGCGCATCATGGGGATCGATGGTGATAAAGGGTATATGGCGCAAATCCGTGCGCGCACCCAATTCTGGTTCGCGGGCGTGCTCTGCTTCGCTAACGACTTCATCGGGAAAAACATGCGGGATATCGTGTTGGTGAATGGCAATGAGCGACACGGATTTAGCAGCAGAGGGATCGCCAAGGACAGCCGTGACGCGCGCGCGAGGCAGGCCAAGATGACTGCGGCCACCCTTCTTTTCTACTTCGACCAATTCGCCGTCTTTAGCGCCAAGCGTCTCCCTTAGGCTTACAATCCACTCCTTACCAGAGCGGTCGACGGGCTTCAGCCGTGCCTCATGTTCAAAAACTCTTAATATTCCGACACTTGTTGTCCCAGTTGACGATAGCCTCCGGATCAAACGACCTTCGTATTGATACGCCTCATCGTCCACGGCCTGCAGTCGCATCAGCGCCTTATCCCCTGCCCCAAGTGAGGGATCAGAACGACGTGTGACAATGAGGATTTCAGGCGCTGGCGCTTCGTCGGTCCAATCTTGGGGCTGGCCAAAGAGATCTCCTTGATCGGACACATGGGTTATTTGCACGAGAGTGACGGGCGGCAATACACCAGCTTTTCGATATGTTTTTGACTTGGTTTTGACAAGCGAACCCGAGTCTGCGAGCGACTTTAACGTCTTTTTTAAAATTATTTTATCAGAGCCCTTCACCCCAAAAGCGCGCGCAATATCACGCTTACTGCTTTTGTGAGGGTTCTCTGAAATCCAGTTGAGGATGTCTTGTTCTGTTGGCAAAGCTGTCATGCGCGGGCCTTAGCACGTTAGATGTCAAAGGTCATTACAAGAAAAATGGACCTTTAGACGCCTAAGATCTTCGAGCGTATCAACATCTGAGAGCGTTTTAACATATGAGACAGAGCGCCCAGAGAGCGAACCTATACTGTCTTGAAGCGCATGGGGGCTGGACCACCTGACGTTTTGAAAAAAACGGGCGGGGAGTCTTGTGTTATGGCGTGCGCCAACCAGCCAAAATCCCCCATCACATGCGGGACCAAACACAAACTCACTGTGCCCAAGGGCACGAAAGGCATCATTGAGATAAGATTTTTTGATAGAAGGGATATCCCCACCTATCAGGCAGACAGGGCCCTGAGGGGCACCTTTTATAATTTGGCGCATTTTCAGTCCTAAATCCCCATGGCCCTGAGGGTAGCGCCTGAGATGCTTCGGCCAAATCTTTTGATCATAGGCGTGATAATCTGGAGATACGGCAAGTGAAAGAGTCCAGCGCGGGTCTTGTAGATCGCGTATGAGCTTCTGAGATTGGTGACGAAACCACCAGGCCGCTGACGTCATTCCAATGCCGCGCCCCAATCTGGTTTTCACCTTTCCAGCAATGGGCTTTTTCACCATCACAATTAAATGGCGGTGCTGCATTTTAGGAAAAATAGCCCTCTAACACACGGGCATAGACCCGTTTTAGTGCTGAAATCTGCGATATTTCAACCCGTTCATCGACGGCGTGCATCGTCTTTCCAACTAGACCAAACTCAACTACGGGGCATATATTTTTCACAAATCTGGCATCCGAGGTTCCACCTGTGGTCGAAAGCTCTGGCGTACGGCCCGTTTCCAAAGTGACCGCTTTAGAGACTAACTCAGAGAAATATCCAGGCGGTGTCACAAAGCTTTCACCAGATATTTTGATGCGCACCTTTATATCAATCCCCATTTCATGGGCCGCCTCTGCTGTCTTGTCCTCAATCCATTGACTC
>WTIQ01000429.1:0-709 GCA_011525185.1 Paracoccaceae bacterium
TACAATAATATGTATTTAATAAAACTTTTTTGGCATAAGATTACTTAATTTTAAAAATTTATGAGGGCACCTATGCGAAAAATCTTTAATTTGATTGTAGGGATGGTTTTTTGCGTTTTGCCAACCGTCTCGATTTGCGAAAAATTTGATCTTAAACTTGATAATGCTGCTACTGATTTGATTTTACCGGCAGCAGCTAAGGCCATCTTCGAAGATATTTCACCTAATGCAAGCGACCCAAGTCTTGTTGTGCGAGCAACAGCACTAATCACCGGTAGCTGGTACGAAGCGGCTGCACCATTTCACCCAACCGCAGTTGGTGTCTACAGTCGCTTAGGCCGATATAACAATACAAACCCGAGAAATAACAACACAGATATTAACACAGCTTTATTATACTCTTCGCGAGGAATTTTGAGCTACCTGTTTCCAACTCGGGTTGCTGAATGGAATTTGATGCTTACCTCGGTCGGCTTGGATCCAAACTACATCGATGACAATCCAAGCACCGCTGCAGGGATCGGAAATGCAGCAGCTAAAGCAATGATCCTTGGCCGACAAAATGACGGCATGAATGCCACAGGAAAATACGCTGGTTGGGATTTGAATCCACGACCATTTTTCGATTACACCGGATATGCGCCTGTCAACACTGCGTACCTTCTTTCGGATCCTTCAAGATGGCAACCAGATATCCAATTAGAAAAGG
>WTIQ01000429.1:719-2395 GCA_011525185.1 Paracoccaceae bacterium
GTTTTCTTACAGTGCGGCTAAGGACTTTACTTTCCCAAGACCCGAAGCAAGTGACTTCTCGAACACAGAAAAATACACCATTCAAGCTCAAAAAGTAATTGATGAGTCATCAAAATTAGATGATCGAAAAAAAATGATCGCCGAATTTTTTGATAATAAAATTTTTAGTTTGGGGTTTTCGACAGTCTTTTCAGCAAAATCTGCTGAGTTGTCAGTTTTAGACTACGTAATCTCGGATTATTTTGCGAACATGGCTGTCTTTGACGCAGGCATAGTGGTTTGGCAGGAAAAGGAAAAATACGACGCAGTTAGGCCGTTTAGTGCGATTAGACATCTCTACAAAGGTCAAAGTGTTCCCACATACAGTCGCTCAGATCAAGATACTGTTCAATACATCCCCGGGGAGTTATGGACATCTTATCTAAATGTCGCTGATCACCCTGAATATCCTTCTGCCTCTGCTTGCCTTTGTTCGGCTCATGCAGAATTCAAGCGAAGGTTCTTCAATTCTGATGAGTTGAATTGGTCAGTGCCTGTTGCGGCGGGTAGCTCAAGGATAGAACCCCTTGCAGTTCCAAAAGAAAATATAACCCTCGATTTTCCAACTTGGACTAGCTTTGCCAATGCATGTGCCGAAAGCCGCATATGGGGCGGTGTTCACTTCGAGGCCGCTGTGAAAAACAGCCTGTCGGTTTGTCCAATATTTGGTAAATACGCGTATACATACATGAATGAGCTTTTGAGTGGAACAGCTCAACAACGCTCTCCTAGCGTTGGTCGCTTCCAAGAACAATAAATTTTGCAAATTTTGTCTGTAATCTCGATAATAGCTGCTTTTATTAATCTTTTAGATAAGCTGATCGAAAAGAGTATGAACGATAGCCATTTTAAGCTCCATAGTTCTAGGTTATTTGTATCAAAATGCCTAATAAGGCGGTGGTTTTTTAGAAACGAGCTATTTCTATTTCAGCAAATACAAAGGTTTTACTACAACTAAGTCTTTTCACTGTGCTCCCGCATAACCTCGATGGCATAGCCTGAACCGTAATTAGCAGCGACAGTGTTGGCGCCATGCCCAAGGATAGCCATCGAGGATGGCAAATTACAGTCATTTGGCTGTTTGGTGAACTACTTGTATGATCTCGAGCAGGTGACAAAGAACCGTAAAACTTTGTGTCTGAAGGGAAAGTTATAACTTCTAAAGAAATTGAGGATCTGGCCAAGAAACGTTAATCATAAGCTTAGCATACCATAACATTAGATTGAGAAATCGTTTTTTTCAAAACTACCGACATGAGCTTAATTGGCTGAAACGAAGTGACACATTCCCTGAGGGAGTGAGCCCTTTCTTTATTGGGTCAGCCTACCCCAACCTCCTCCTTCAGACAGACACCCTACGCCAAGCCCAATAGTGAGCCTGATTGCGGAACCCTTAGGCCTGTGCTGTGAGGTCCTTGGCATGGTAATATGGAATACTTCGCACTTGGAAGTGGTTGCCAAATGTTCTCAATAATGGATTCGACAACTTAAATTTAAAAAATTGTTTTTCTGAGTAAGCAGATTTGAATCAGGAAAAAGAGTTCCTTTTTGTCCCGATTTACGTTCCCTTTTTACATATAAACGATGCAAGTTATTGATTAAAAACGATAATTACCCAACACGTGGTACCCGCGGCC
>WTIQ01000022.1 GCA_011525185.1 Paracoccaceae bacterium
ATCAATGATGGTACGGACACCTTCTTTCTCAAGCGTAGGAAAAAATATTTCATCGTAGAACCTTTGAAAGTAATTCCAGAACGCTAGGTTTCCTTTGCGACCATCTAGGTGCTGATCAGTAATTAGTGCGATCTTCATAGTTTACCTCCAACAGTTCCATCGAATTGCTTGGAAGTCCTACAATTTGCCCAGTTAGTAGCGACTCCTTCGAGATGGAACGCAGACATTTTAATGACAACTTCCCTCGTAAGTCCTGTGATGAGTGGCGTACCATCCTTACTATAGCTAGTCCACGTTCCAAATCGTTTCTGTTCGACACGATATGTTCCATACTCACATTCAAACCATTCATGTTCAGCAATCTCAGGATGTTCGCTCATTCTCTTTGTCTTTATTAAAGATTATCACTCTGGTGCCATCATGGGTGAATACTAGTTCATCATCATAACCCCAGCAAAGTTCTTCGTAGAGTGCATTGAGTTTCCTCATGTCCTCCCAAAGGGCATTTTCATCGGTCATCTATTCATTCTAGTTTCAATGTTCTCTTTAATACTACCCATATCGGAATAGGATGCGTTCATACCAGACATCATACCATCAAATGTATCAGTGTGCATGACTTCATCATAACCAGACTTTTCAAGAATCTTACTCTTGATCTCAAGTTGTTTTTTCTCTTTCTGAATACGACGCAAGAATGCGTAGTAAATGATTTGAGTGAAGTAAGCAAACGGATTGTTTGATTTCGCAGGATCAAAGTTGTCAATATACTGGAGGCAGTTTTCAATGCCGTCACAGATCATGTCCTCCCTGAACATGTAATTGACAAAGTTTGGTTTATACGATAGGTGTGTAGCAATCTTTAGAAAGCAATCACCAATGTAATTAGGAACCCTAGGTCTGTCTAGACCCTTCTCTTTTGCATCTAGAACTTTATTGCGATAGAGGGTTATAGCCTCAAGGAACTCTTTGTTATTAACATAGTTTTCAGTCTTTTTTCTAGTCATCCCGCAGGTTCCTATTGTTTGCTATGAACGCCTTTAGATTGTAACACTGTGACACTGTGATGTCAAGCTTGACAGAACCTCAGAAACTCAGTACAATAACTCTGTCAAGGGTTCAAAGGAATTAAAGCTTTATAGCTTGTATATATCTTCTAGATATTTCTTTGCTTCCTTTACTGATCCTATCCTACCCATCTTTCTAGTGAACTGACTGTTCTCTACACCTGAGTTAAGTTTCTTGAGTGTCTTTTTATAAAAGACCTCTATTTTTTTATCTGTCTCAGTCATAGTAAGGATATGTTGTTTTGGTAAAACAAACATCTGATCAAATGTTGATCTGATCCATTCAACTAGAGTGAATCCATTTACCTTAACACTACTTTTGGTTTGTTCTACAGGTAAAACCTCAAGTGGATTTTCTAAGATCAAACTATCTTCATCTGGCATGTAGCAGACTTTAGATACTATCTCTTCACCTGTTACCAATTTAATAGTTGCATAAAACTCTTCTTCTTGCATATTTAATTTGCTCTAAGGTTTACTTTAATAACCTCATACTTAAAGTTTTCCTCATTGTAGATAGTAACTCTGTCGTTGAGGTGTCTGAGCGTATAGTTCTGACCACCAATGTCGTCAGCTATGTCGTATAGTGTTGCCATGTCTTTACCAGCACCCTTTCTCAGGACTCTACCAATCGATTGTAGATTGCGAATGCGAGATTTACTAGGTGATGCAAAAACGATGTTGTGTAGTCGTTTAATGTTGATACCAGTGCTGAATGTTCCGTAAGATGCAATGATGACAGCGTTTGATTCTTGTTCAGTAATCTGTCTTACTTCCTCACGGTCTTCCACATCAGTGCCACCATGAACGAAAAAGATTTTTCGCTCTGGGTCTAATGTATTATTTATTAATTCATGAAGTGGTTCACCATGCTTTTCAATGTAGTTGAACAACACCAAAGTATTGCCTTCTAAATCATTGACAAGATTTTTGATCAGGTTATTTCTACCTTTATGTTCGACAAGATACTCCATCTCGTCATGATATGTGTCAAAATACTGAGGAGCATGTTTACAAAGTAGAACTTTGATCCTAAATTTAGATAGGTAACCTGACTTAATCAGATCATCTGTTTTAGTTACCTGTTCACATGAACCAAACAAACCTTCTAACACCCACTTATGAGTCTTACTTCCGTCAAGCGTTCCAGTAAAACCGAAACGATACTTGGCGTTGTGAAGTTTAGTCATAATTCCTGTGAGGGACTTTGACTTAAATAGGTGTGCCTCATCTCCGATAACACAGTCAATGTCATCAAAGTATCTTTTTGGGAACTTGTAGATTGACTGCCAGGTGGAAATAATAATTGGTTTGTCAGTATTCT
>WTIQ01000409.1:0-2871 GCA_011525185.1 Paracoccaceae bacterium
GTATGGGGCTTTATTCTAAAATGGGTCTTTGGGGCCGCATGGGGAAATCGGCCAAGCAAAAAATTAATGGTGCTCTGGAAAAAGTTGGGTTGACTCATTTTGCGGATCGCCAAATCGGTCAATTGTCTGGCGGGCAACAGCAGCGTGTCTTTCTCGCTCGCGCACTTGTGCAAGACGCCGAGATTTATTTGTTTGATGAACCTTTTGCTGGCGTTGATGCAGCGACCGAAAACTCAATCATCGAAATCTTAAAAGAGCTTCAAGACAGCGGCAAAACCATTTTAGTGGTACATCATGATCTGCATACGGTGACAGAGTATTTTGACCATGCGCTTCTCTTGAACAAGAGGCTTATTTCCTTCGGTCCGACGCAGGATAGCTTTACCAAGGACTATTTGGCAAAAACCTATGGCAAGCCCATTGATCCGCTCAATCGTGAACATGTGATCTAAGCCCATGCTTCGCGATGCGCTCGTCTTGTCGCTGGGATATAACGCGACGCTTGTGACGCTTGGGGCGGCGATCTTGGGTTGCTCTGCTGGAATCGCGGGGTCATTTCTGTATTTGCGCAAAAACGCTCTGATCAGTGATGCTATTTCACATGCAACCTTACCCGGATTGGGCCTTGCGTTTATGCTTGCGAGCAGTCTTGGCTTTGACGGGCGTTCCTTGATTGTTTTGCTGGTAGGTGCAGGTTTTAGTGCAGCTCTCGGCTTGATGGCCGTATCGTGGTTAACTCATATGACACGGCTTGAAAAAGATGCTGCTATTGGCGCAGTTTTATCGGTGTTTTTCGGTTTTGGCGTTGTCGTGCTTACCATCGTGCAAAATAATCCAAGCGGCAGCCAAGCAGGGCTAGAGGGATTTTTGCTCGGCTCTACAGCAGGTATGCTCTTAAATGAGTCCTTTTTAATTTTGCTGACGTCTCTCGTAGCATTTGCGCTATTGGTTATTTTTTATCGCCCCATCACGCTTGTTTCTTTTGATGAAGGCTATGCGCGTTCAATTGGCATATCTGTGCGCTTGGTTGATTATCTGATCCTTGCCGTTGCTTTGGTGGTTACTGTGATAGGGATGAAAATCGTTGGGCTGATTTTGATCGTTGCTCTTTTGATTATCCCATCGGTCAGCGCAAGGTTTTGGAGCGATAAAGCCCACCGCATTGTGATCCTCTCTGGTATTTTTGGGGCACTATCTGGCTATGTGGGTTCAGCGGTCTCGGCTGTTTCTCTGGGGCTTCCAACAGGCCCGATTATTGTGCTGTGCAGTACTGCGGTTTTTGTCGTGTCGTTTTTATTTGCGCCGAGGCGTGGGATCCTCTCTTCGATGATAAAATCTTTACGTTTTGAACAAACTTTGCACCTTGCTCAAGGGTTACTTGCTATCGCGCAAGAGCAACCGATTTATGAGGCAAAGACGCTGCGGATTTTGAAACGAAAAGGCTATTTGCGCCGAGATAGCGTTCCAACGCAACTTGGTTATGCGCGTGCGCAGAAAACCCTCTTAAACGAACGGCGATGGGCCTATTGGATTAATCACCATAATGGGACACAAGGCCCGCATACCCATCAAATATCGACCCTTATTGATATCGAACAAAAACTGACGCCTGATCAAATTTCTTTGATTGATCAGGGGTTGGCAAATGCACAAGAGGGGCGTTTGGCATGATAAATGATTTTATCGCTTTTAGCTTGCCGCCCATTTTGATTGCGTCCTTTGCCGCTTTGGCCTGCGCTCTTCCTGGTAATTTTCTGATCCTTAGAAAACAGGCTCTGATCGGGGACGCGATTAGCCACGTGGTCTTGCCTGGTATCGTTTTGGCCTTTCTTGTGAGTGGCTCGATTTCTACGGTTCCAATGCTTCTGGGGGCGGCAGCGGCGTCTCTTGTGGCGGTGGTCTTGATTGAGGTAATAAAATATTTTGGTCGTATAGAGGCAGGTGCAGCTATGGGTGTTGTTTTTACCTCCATGTTTGCGCTGGGCGTCTTGATCCTAGAGCAAAGCGAGACCCGCAATGTGCATTTGGATGTGGAGCATGTTTTATTTGGCAACCTTGAGAGCTTGATTTGGCTCGAGGCAGACGGCTGGGCGTCTCTTTTCACCGTCTCTGACTTGGCTCTTTTGCCGCCTGAGCTATTCCGAATGATCGGTGTCTTTCTTGTTGTCGCCTTATTTATTTTGGCGTTTTGGCGTCCTCTCGTTTTGATGACATTTGACGAATACTATGCACGTACCCTTGGTATCCCAACCTTTCTCTATGGCTTAGCGCTTGTCGTTGTGACAGCGCTGGCGGCCGTCTCTGCCTTTGATGCGGTGGGCTCTATCATCGTGATCGCGATGATCTTATGCCCTCCAGCTGCGGCGCGATTAATGACGAATTCATTGGTAGCTCAGGTTTGGATCAGCATGGGTATCGCCTTGGCATCTAGTGTGATCGGATATATAGCCGCTGGGCATATGCCGTTGTGGATTGGTCTTTCTTACACGGTGAGTGCGGCAGGCATGATTGCCACAATATCAGGTATTTTCTTGGGGTTTGCGGCTCTCTTTGGGCAGCATAGGTCCCGTGTCACTTAGAAGGAATTGACGAAATGGTGGGCGCACGTCCTGAACAGGCGGTTCTAAGCCGCGACACAGACATGAGCAAAACAGCAGAAACCCAACGTGTGATTGAGGGCATGGTGGATGGTCTAAATGATCATCGCATTGCCGATATAGGTGAGTTTTTTGCCGAGAGCTTTCGCTGGATGGGAAACCAAGGGTGCGGGACAAAACAAGGACTTCGTGCCTTTCAAGAGGGCTGGCAAAAGCCATTTCAAGCAGCGTTTTCAGATAAGGTCTGTATAGATGAGGCGCGCCTTTACATGGG
>WTIQ01000409.1:2881-9189 GCA_011525185.1 Paracoccaceae bacterium
CCCTCATGTGATGGCCCAGCTTGGAAAAGATGCCTTTGACGGACATGGCTGGGAAAAATTTGATCAATAAGAGCAGGGCGGTTCACACCGCCCCTTTAACGAGGGCAATGCTCCTCATTGAGCGTAATTGCTGCCTTCTTCATCCAAAATGGCCTTGAGTTCAGAGAAATGGCGTTCGTCTTGTTCTGGGTATCCTTCAAGCTCTGAGGCGGTTTTTTCCGCAATCTCATCTGAGAGGATTTTCAAGGGCTGCCCAGTTTGTAAGGCGCGGATATAGGTTTCAGCGGCCCGTTCAAAGTAGTAGAGCCGATTAAAGGCATCTCCAACACTTTCACCAATCACCAATACACCGTGATTGCCCATGATCATCACCTTCTTTTTGGGATCAGACAGCAGACTCGCACAGCGCTCGCCCTCTTCTTCGAAGGCAAGACCGCCATAATGGTCATCAATGACATAACGATTGAAAAAGGCCGCGCAGTTTTGATCTATCGGGGGGAGGGTGCTGTCTTTGAGCGAGGCCAAGACAGTCGCAAATACAGAATGAACATGCATGACGCATTTTGCGTGTTTGCAGTGACGGTGGACCGACCCATGTAGACCCCAAGCCGTAGCATCAGGAGCATTTGGACCCCGCGCGCTTTCTGGGTTATTGGCATCCAGCTCAATCAGATCACTCGCTTTGATCCGCGCAAAATGCCATTGATTGGGGTTCATAAGAAAGCGGGTGCCCTCTTCGTTCACCGCAAGAGAAAAGTGATTGGCGACACCTTCGTGAAAATTGAACCGCTCGGCCCATCGAAACGCCGCGGCGAGATCGACCCGTTCCTGCCAGTGATCCATATTTGCTTTGAGATGCGTCACAGACATATCGTGCCCCCCGTGTTAGACTAGGTTTTCATCACTCTAACACGGTGTTCGCAAGTGGGGTAGAGGTATCTCCATTCCTTCTAAAAGACCCCTGCATCATCCAAAACAAAAGCAAAAACCCCCCGTCCCGTGGCACCACCAGCCCGCGCCTGCCAGTCCCTTCGGAGGGCGCAGCCCTCTTTTCTTAATGTGCACGGCGTCATGCAGACGTCTTTCCTATCAAATTATAAATGGCGGGAGGGGACAAAGATGTAGCCATCTGGTGAAAGGATACTGCATTCTCTTAGACCATGGGGCGGCTTGTCCAACGGTGGATGTAGAACATCAGCGCCCCACTTAAGGGCTGCACTGTGACATAGATCAGGGTCAGACTGGTATAACCTTATCTCTATACCAGCGCCTCTAGGCGGGTTTTCTGGGAGAAGCGCCAGAAGAGGGTGAGAGGCATATGTCCCATCGCTGTGAAGTTGAAATACCTGTTCATGATAGGTGATGATTGCAAAATTGTCGCTTACTTGATGGGCATTCATGTCAAAAACACAGGTCAAAAACTCTACATGCTGCCGCACATCGCGCACGAGTATGTTGAGGCCCATACCTGTCAGAGACGTCCCAAAGCTAGGCGCGTCTGCCGTCTCATAGTCCATAATCTCTTACCTCTCACAATAAAATACACCCAAGTTTTAGAATAGCGGATAGAGTGGCGCTAACGTCTCGTAGTATCGCCATGTGGCAAAATTTTTGCGACAGGATGGACAATTTTGAAGGGAATCACTATAAATTGAAGATGAATTTTAAAGATAAACATCCACAGATCGTTACACCGAAAATTAACCCTCCGACCGCATGTCATGACGCAAAAACTGCCATTGATATGCTGTGCCAACTCTATAGCGAGGGCATTGCCTTTCTCAACGACGCCTTTGATGCGCATCAAGAGAGTGAGAAGCATATTCGGTATCGCGCTTTTTATCCGCAAATTAGCATGCGCGTGATCCACCATCCCCGCGTTGATAGCCGGCTGAGTTTTGGTCACATGACAGAGCCAGGGCTCTATGCAACAACGATCACGCGGCCTGATCTCTTTTCTGGCTACTTACGTGAACAAATTGACCTTTTGCTCAAAAATCACGGAGTTCCAGTCGAAGTGGGTCTATCAGATCGACCCATTCCTATGCATTTTGCCGTTTCACATTCAACGCATGCGACGGCAACATTTTCGATGAAAGAAGGCATACGTGATATCTTTGATGTGCCAGATTTGACGCATATCAATGACAAGATTGCTGATGGGCTAGGAGATGTCGACCTCAAGGCGCCGCGTCCACTTGCCTTGTTTTCGGCAGACCGGGTCGATTATTCGTTGGCTCGGCTGGCTCATTACACTGCAACGGATCCTGAACATTTCCAAAATTTTGTTTTGTTCACAAACTACCAATTTTATGTGGAAAGCTTCGAAAGCTATGCGCGTGCGCAATTGGGTGATCCAGAGAGCGGCTATGTCTCTTACGTTGCGCCCGGGAATATCGCGATTTTTGATGAAAAAGAGCCTGTCCAAAAGACTGAGAAAACGCCGCAAATGCCCGCCTATCATCTCAAGCGTGAAGATGGAAACGGGATCACGCTTGTGAATATAGGCGTTGGACCGTCTAACGCAAAAACGGCAACGGATCATATCGCTGTTTTGCGCCCTCATGCTTGGCTTATGGTTGGCCATTGTGCAGGCCTTAGGAGCAGTCAGGCGCTGGGTGATTTTGTTCTCGCACATGCCTATGTGCGTGATGACAAAGTGTTGGACGCGGACTTACCCGTCTGGGTCCCTGTCCCTGCGTTGGCGGAAATTCAAATTGCTTTAGAAGAGGCTGTGGCAGACGTAACAGAGCTAAGGGGCTATGACCTCAAACGCATCATGCGCACTGGCACCGTTGCCTCCGTTGATAACCGCAATTGGGAATTACGCGACAATTCAGGCCCAATTCGACGGTTGAGTCAGTCGCGTGCAATCGCCTTAGATATGGAGAGCGCAACGGTCGCTGCAAATGGATTTCGGTTTCGAGTGCCCTACGGAACCTTGTTGTGTGTCTCTGACAAGCCCCTTCATGGAGAGCTAAAATTGCCAGGTATGGCCTCTGATTTCTATAAAACACAGGTGTCTAGACATCTTATGATCGGCATAAAAGCGATGGAAAAGCTTCGAAAAATGCCGTCTGAACGTTTACAAAGTCGTAAATTGCGTAGTTTTGACCAGCCTCCGTTCTTATAATTCGGCTTATTTCTGGGAAAAAAGGATGTAATTGACGTTAGATTAAGCGCTAGTTGTTGAAACACACTACAATATCCCATTATCTTTCTTCAATGATATACAATAAATAGGTGTTAAGGAGAACATAATGTCCAAGCCAATGACAAAGACGCAACTGGTTGCTGCACTTGCAGAGGAAATGGGTACAGATAAAAAATCAGCTGGTGGTGCGTTGGAAGCAATCTGCAACCTGATCACACGTGAAGTTGCAGGCGGTGGCGCAGTGACTTTGCCTGGTGTTGGAAAAATCTCATGCCGTGAGCGCCCGGAGCGGATGGTGCGCAACCCGTCTACAGGCGAGCAGTTCAAAAAAGAGGCGGACAAGGTGGTTAAGATGACAATCGCTAAGGCGCTTAAGGACAGCGTGAACAGCTAGTTTAATTTTACATAAATGTGTCTGAGAGGGTCAAAATTCGTTTGGCCCTCTTTGCTTTTTAGGCCTATACAAATCTGCCTGATAGAGGGATGTCACGATGGATAAGCGCGCAATAGTAATGGGAATTGCTTTTGCCTTGATGTGGTCGTCGGCTTTTACATCTGCGCGGGTGATTGTTGCGCAAGCATCTCCATTGGCGAGCCTCTCTCTTCGGTTTTTCATCTCAGGGCTCATTGGTATTATGATTGCCAAATGGTTGGGCCAGAGTTTTGACCTCACCCGCAATCAATGGCGAGCGACTTTCATTTTTGGGATTTTTCAAAACGCTCTTTATCTTGGGTTAAACTTTGTTGCGATGCAAACGATAGAAGCGTCGCTGGCCTCCATTATTGCCTCTTCTATGCCCTTAATGGTGGCTTTTGCAGGGTGGATTGTTTTCCGGGATAAATTGGCGCCTCTTGCGCTGGTAGGTCTTATTGCTGGGTTTGTCGGGGTCTCTTTGATCATGGGACTGCGGCTTAGCGGTGGAGCTGATTTAATGGGGCTTGCTCTTTGCGTGGCTGGCGCCTTGGCTTTGACAGTTGCGACGCTCTCGGTGCGGGGTGCAAGCGAGGGTGGCAATGTCATGATGGTGGTTGGCTTGCAAATGATTGTGGGCGCAGTTGCGCTGGGTGTTGCCTCATATTTCACAGAAGACATTCAGGTCACCATGAGTGCATCGCTTATTATGGCCTTCGTCTACACAACGCTTGTCCCAGGTTTGGCAGCCACCTTTGTATGGTTCCAGCTCGTCAATCGCATCGGCGCGATCAAAGCCGCCACATTCCACTTTCTGAACCCGTTTTTTGGTGTTTTGATTGCCGCTATTTTATTGGGTGAGGCGATGAGCCTATTGGATTTTGTTGGTGTCGGGATCATCACAGCTGGAATTTTGGCGGTTCAACTCTCCAAATCAAAGACCTGAGCGTTTATCCAATCTGACCACCGTTTTCAGGGCCGACTTGTCCACGGTGCAAGAGGAGATGATCCAAGAGAACACAGGCCATCATGGCCTCTCCCACAGGCACTGCGCGAATACCTACACAGGGGTCATGGCGCCCCTTTGTCACGACATCTATAGGCTTGCCTGATTTAGAGATCGATTTTCGCGGTGTCAGAATAGAGGATGTCGGCTTAACGGCAAATCGAACAACAATATCCTGACCAGTTGAAATACCGCCTAAAATGCCACCCGCGTGATTAGACGAGTAGCTAGGCTGACCATCGTTTCCAAGGTAAATTTCATCCGCATTTTGTGATCCAGTGAGGGCGGCTGACGCCATGCCTTCCCCAATTTCGACCCCTTTCACAGCATTAATTGACATCATAGCGGCGCTTAAATCCGTGTCTAACTTGGCATAAATTGGTGCGCCAAGCCCAGCAGGTGCATTTTTTGCTACAACCTCTATCACGGCTCCCACGGACTCATGCGATTTACGAATATCATCTAGGTATTTGGACCAACCGTCGAACGCTTCGGCGTCGGGCATCCAGAAAGGGTTTTGGTCAATAAAATCCCAGTCAAAGCGGGTACGATCTATTGTTTGTTCGCCCATTTGGACCATATACCCTTTTATTTCGAGCGAAGGGCACAACACATGTAGAGCTGCACGTGCAACGCCACTTGCTGCGACTCTTGCGGCAGTTTCACGGGCAGAAGAGCGCCCGCCACCGCGATAATCTCTGATCCCGTATTTTTGCCAATATGTGATGTCTGCGTGACCTGGTCTGAACGTATCGGCAATATCGCCATAATCCTTTGAGCGCTGATCCGTGTTGCGGATCATGAGCTGGATCGGTGTTCCCGTGGTTTTCCCCTCAAAAACCCCAGAGAGAATCTCAACTTCGTCGGCTTCGCGTCGCTGTGTTGTAAATTTATTTTGACCAGGTTTGCGCTTGTCGAGCCAAATTTGAATATCAGCTGCATCAATCGGTACATTTGGTGGACAGCCATCTATCGTAGCGCCCAAAGCAGGACCATGACTTTCGCCCCATGTCGTCACGCAAAAAAGATGTCCGAAACTGTTAAAGCTCATGGCTACGATCCTCCGTGGCTATCGAATATAAGGCCTCGCTCGGGGAAACAACCAGATTCACGCGTAAATGTGGCAAGACGGGGTGAGAGGAAAGGGCGCGCTAGTGGGTTTTGAACATACCGATTTGGCTTTGAATACGATCGACCATCTCTTGCATTTGATTGGACGTTGTTTCCAGCTCTTCCGCGGTTTTGCTGCTATCTGATGCCGATTGATCGAGCTGTTTCATCGCATCGCTTATCTCAGACACTCCAAGAGATTGTTCGCGTGAGGCAATTGAAATTTCTTGCACAAGCTCAGCGGTCTTTTTGATATCAGGGACTGTTCCAGAAACAATTGACCCTGCACCTTCGGCGATTTTCACGCTTTCCATGGTCAGCTCACCGATTTCTTTAGCTTCAGTCTGGCTCAATTCTGCGAGTCTCCCAACATAATCCGCGACCACTGCAAAGCCTTCACCAGCATCCCCGAAACGTGCATCTTCAATCATTGCGTTCAAAGCTAAGAGGTCGGTTTTATAACCAAAATCACTGATCATATTCACGCGGTTTGAAATATCCTTCATTGCCGCCACTGTTTTTTCTACAGCATGGCCTCCGTCGTTTGTGCGTTCCGATGAACTTTGCCAACTCATTGGTCATCTGGGCATTTTCTGCGTTTTGGTTGATGGAGACCGCCATTTCAG
>WTIQ01000216.1 GCA_011525185.1 Paracoccaceae bacterium
CACGCATGGCACGCGCATCATCGTCACTGTCTAAGACGTTTGTTTGGATTTTACTCGCTCTTCTTATTGTGGGTCTTGCTGGCTTTGGTGCCACAAGTCTTGGCGGGCGCATAAGCTCAATCGGGACCGTGGGCGATAAGGATATTCCAGTGACCCAGTATGTACGTGCACTGCGCTCGGAGATGAACTCTGCCTCAGCCCAATTTGGCACACAAATCACGTTCGAACAGGCGCAGATGTTCGGACTCCAGCAACAAGCACTCATCCGCTTGCTCTTGGAGAAAACGCTTGAAAATGAAACATCTGATCTTGGTCTTTCTGTCGGTGATGAAACTGTTTATCAAGAACTCTTAGGTATTTCCGCCTTTCGGGGTCTGGACGGAAGTTTTGACAAGGATGCTTATAAATTTGCGCTAGAGAATGCGGGTCTAAGTGAGAGTGAATTTGAAAGCCAAGTGCGCGATGAGGCGGCCCGCGCTGTTTTGCAACGCGCGATTTTACAGGGCATTAAAATGTCTGAGACCTTTACCGACATTGCTCTGGCTTATGTCAGTGAAGAGCGAAACGTCACCGTTGTTGAGCTTGGAGAAGCGGATCTGGCAACCCCAATTGGAGAGGCGGATCAAGCCACACTGGAGAGCTTTTACAGTGAACGCACAGAAGAGTTTGCCCTGCCTGAAAGCAAAGCGATCACTCTGGTCAAGCTTACGCCCGGTATGGTTGTCGCGACAATCGAAGTGCAAGAAGATGCACTTCGCGCAGCTTATGAGAAAGATTTTGACACCTACAATTTGCCAGAGCGCCGCTTGGTAGAACGTTTAAGCTTTCTAACCCAAGCCGATGCCCAAGCCGCCGCTCAAAGGCTCTCCTCAAAGGAAATAAGTTTTGAAGCGCTGGTGAGTGAGCGCAATCTGTCGCTTGCTGATATTGATCTGGGCGATGTGAACGAAAAAGAGTTGGGCAAGGCAGGGTCTGAGGTATTTGCCCTAAGCGAAGGGGAAGTCTCGAATTTGATCGAAACGGACGCTGGCTTTGCCATTTATCGTGTCAACGGGGTACTTGAAGCACAAACCACCCCGTTTGAAGACATAAGAGACGTTTTAAAAGCGGATCTTAGTCAAGATCAGGCCCGCCGTGCCATATCGGCGGAAATTTCGCGCATCGATGATCTCTTGGCAGCAGGAGCAACGCTCGAAGAGATCGCTGATGAAACTGATATGACTTTAGACACGACGCTTTATTACGACGGCATTGAGACGGAATACGCTGGCTACATAGCCTTTCAAAATCGAGCCCAAGCCTTAAGCATGGAAGACTTTCCTGAAATTATTGAACTTTCAGATGGCGGTATCATGGCGATGCGCCTCGATGAAATTCTCCCCGCGCGTGAGCAAGCCCTTACAGAGGTGATCGACGCTGTGCGAGATGTCTGGCGAGAGGAAGCACTTAACACCGCCCTGAAAGCTGAGGCGGAGCGTCTGAGAACGCTCGCAAATGAGGGGCAAACTCTGGACAGCCTTGCTCAGAACGTGACAGAGATAGAGGCCTTGACCCGCGATGGTCGCATTCCCAATACACCTCCTCTTGCTGTGCTTGAAGCCTTTTCTCAAGATGTCAATGAGATCGCTATTGTAGAAGGCATCGAGCGCGTGTTTCTTGTGCAAACCAATAACGTAAATGCAGGCACACAAGACGAAGCGGAAGCCGAAGCCCTTAAGGCACAACTCTCGGCCCGTTTAGATCAGAGCCTTGCCAGCGATATTTTCCAAATTCATGTGCAAGCCCTTCAAGAAACAGCAGGCGTGGAGCTGAATGAGCAGGCTTTGAATGCAGTGCATGCAAATTTTCAGTAATGTCTTGAGTTATGATAAACCCGAAGTTTGACGAATTTAAAAAACGATACGAAAATGGTGAAAACCAAGTAATCTTTCGCCGCCTTGCAGCCGATCTTGATACGCCCGTGTCGCTGATGCTGAAACTCACCCGCGCTCAAAAGGACACCTTTATTTTGGAGTCGGTCACGGGTGGCGAAGTCAGAGGGCGCTATTCCATCGTCGGTATGAAACCTGACCTAATCTGGAAGTGTCACGGAGATAAAAGCTATCTCAATCGAAACGCTCGCTTTGATCCAGACAATTTCGAAGAGCTGCAAGAGGACCCCTTGGCGTCTTTTCGCAGCCTTCTTGAAGAAAGCCATATCGATCTGCCTGATGATTTGCCTCAAGCCTCCGCTGGTCTCTTTGGCTACATGGGCTATGACATGATACGTTTGGTCGAGCATTTGCCAAATGTGAATCCTGATCCTTTGGGGCTCCCTGACGCCTTATTTTTGCGCCCCTCGGTGGTGGCGGTCTTGGATGGGGTCAAAGGGGAGGTTATTCTTGTT
>WTIQ01000396.1 GCA_011525185.1 Paracoccaceae bacterium
ATGCGGGTGGATGCACCGATGGTGCGAGAAAGCTGGCTGACAGGTGGGCCAGGAACTCGGACGGACCTGCGCGGCTCTGATCCCTTTGTTGAAGTGAGCTGGGAGAAAGTCAATGAATTGGTGGCAGCTGAGCTGAACCGAGTACGAAAAACGTTTGGTAATGCCTCTATCTTCGGGGGGTCTTACGGTTGGGCCAGTGCTGGGCGGTTCCACCACGCGCAAAGTCAGCTTAAGCGGTTTTTGAATTGCATCGGTGGCTTCACCCGTTCGAAGTTCACCTACAGTTTTGCCGCGGCCGAGGCTATGGTGCCTCATGTCCTTGGGAGTTTCCGCAACTATCTGGACACCTGCACCAGTTGGGATGTGATACGTGATCACACACAGCTTTTTGTTTGCTTTGGCGGAGTGCCACTCAAGAACGGTCAGATCAGTCAGGGGGGCACGGGCTGTCATATTCAGCGCAGGGCTCTGCTTGACGCTGGCAAAGCTGGCATTGATTTCGTCAACATCAGTCCGCTGAAATCTGACGTTCTAGACGATGTGGGCAGCGACTGGCTGGCATTACGCCCTAATACAGACGTGGCGTTAATGTTGGGATTGGCCCATACGATTGAGAGCGAGGGCTTGACTGACCGGGCGTTCCTTCAGCGTTACACGGAAGGATTTGAGGCGTTTCTACCATATCTGATGGGCGAGGCGGACGGGATTCCTAAGACCGCCGATTGGGCCGCTGGCATCTGCGAGATTCCTGCCGATACGATCCGCGCGCTTGCCCGGCGCATGGCAGGGATGCGAACGATGATCTCGGTCAGTTGGTCGCTCACCCGACAGGACCATGGAGAGCAGCCCTTCTGGATGGCGATCACTCTGGCCGCGATGTTGGGCCAGATTGGGCTGCCAGGTGGCGGATTTGGCTTTGGGTATAGTGCGATGAATTTCATCGGTGGAAACCACCACATCATTCCTGGCGCTTCTCTTCCACAAGGCAAGAACCCCGTTGAGGACTTCATCCCAGTGGCACGGATCACTGATCTCCTGTTGAACCCTGGGAAGCCGTTTGATTTTGATGGGGTTCGTTACGAATACCCTAATACGAAACTGGTTTGGTGGGCAGGAGGCAATCCGTTTCACCACCACCAGGACCTGAACCTGATGATGCAGGCTTGGCAAAAGCCAGAGACAGTCATCGTTAACGAATGGTGTTGGAACCCGCTCGCAAAACACGCGGATATCGTGTTGCCCTGTACCACGCCACTGGAACGCGACGACATGGCCATAACTCCGCGTGATCCCTATGTTGTATCGATGTCGAAACTGACAGAAGCCTTTGGTCAGGCTCGTGACGACTACGATATTTTCGCAGGCATTGCCCACGCTATGGGCGTGGAAGAAGAGTTTACCCAAGGACTCAGCACCCATGAGTGGCAGCGTTGGATATACGATAAAACGAGGGAACGCTGTGCTGATGCGGGCTTAGATATTCCCACCTTTGACCAATTCCGATCTCAGCAATGGTTCAAGCTTGAAGATCCTTCTCAGTCCATAATTATGCTTTCGGATTTTCGTGCTGATCCTGTCGCTCACCCTCTGACCACCCCAAGCGGTAAAATTGAAATTTTTAGCCGAACGGTCGCAGATTTTGGCTATGACGATTGCCCCGGTCATCCTGTCTGGCAAGAGCCGTATGAGTGGTTAGGGAATGCTGGCCGCTATCCGCTTCACCTGATTTCGAACCAGCCAAAGGACAAGCTGCATTCCCAGTTGGACCACGGCAGCGTGAGCAAAGCCAAGAAAGTTGCTGGGCGTGAGCCATTGCATATTCAACCCGAAGATGCTGCTTTGCGTGGGCTGAAAAACGGTGATCTTGTGCGCGTTTTCAATGATCGTGGTGCTTGTCTTGGAAGTGTTGTGATTGACGCTGCGATGCGCCCTGGTGTGGTTCAAATGAGCACTGGCGCCTGGTACGACCCCGATGAAAATGGTATGTGCAAACACGGCAATCCTAATGTTCTGACCCGCGATAAGGGTACGTCAAAACTGGGACAAGGCCCTAGCGCGCACTCCTGTTTGATTGAGGTCGAACTGTTCAAAGATGCGCCACCGCCTGTCACCGCGCATGAACCACCCCAAATTATCAGATCCGAAACATCAAACACATCAGAGGTTCAGACATGAGCAACCTGCAAGAAGCTTCCGACCTGGAAAACAACATCTCCATCAGTGCACGTCGCTTTGAAGAATCCCCTTTCATCGAGCGTACCGATTGTCCAGAAATGATCCGCGGCGTTTATGCGGGCCGTTATTTTCCAATCTTCATTGGTGAAGATTACCTCGATAAATATTGGTGCTTGCGACAGAAAGCGCTGATTTTCGACGTACC
>WTIQ01000212.1 GCA_011525185.1 Paracoccaceae bacterium
GAAGAGGGTGATAGCTTCTAGATGTCTTGCGAACAGGATTATACGGTATGAAAATCAGACTCTGTAGCGAGTTAAAATTTACAAAAAGAATTCAGTCGACAATGTCTAGAGCCATGTGTTGAATTTAAGAATGAATAAATAATTTAGGTAATGGGCCTTCTGCACATGTTTTTGGGGATTGATTTAGGAACGTCTGGAATTAGGGTTTTACTTGTGAATGCTGAAGGTAGGGCAATCACTTCTGCTGAAGTAGCGACTAAGGTTTCGCATCCACATTTAGGTTGGTCTGAACAGGATCCCTCCACCTGGGTTGCCGCATTAGAAAAAGCAGTTGCTAAGCTGAAATCCTCGACATCCGCGTTTGCTCAAGTGAAAGGGATTGGCGTTTCGGGGCAAATGCACGGTGCGACGTTACTTGACTCTCGGGATCAAGTAATACGGCCTTGCATCCTTTGGAATGATACGCGAAGTCATGTAGAAGCGGCCGAGCTGGAGTCGGCTGCCAATTTTCGCGATATTTCTGGCAATATCGTTTTTCCAGGTTTTACTGCACCAAAGCTAGAATGGCTTCGTAAAAATGAACCCAATAATTACTCTCGTATAGCTAAAGTGCTGCTTCCTGCTGCTTTTCTTAACTTCTATCTAACCCGGGATCATGTGGCTGATATGTCTGACAGTTCAGGAACCTCCTGGTTGGATACCAGAAAACGAGCTTGGTCTTTAGATCTGCTGGCCGCTGGTAACATGCGAGAAGATCAGATGCCGCGATTGGTTGAAGGCTCAGAGCCAGCAGGTAAGCTATGCTCAGAATTATCGCAAAAATGGGGCCTGTCGGGCGATGTCATCATCGCTGGCGGTGCGGGCGACAACGCAGCGGCCGCGTGCGGTACAGGAGTTTTGGCAGAGGGGCAAGGGTTTGTCTCACTTGGGACTTCTGGGGTTGTCCTTGCAGCCCGAGATGAGTATCGCCCAAATGCCGATAGTGCAGTTCATACTTTTTGCCATGCGATACCGAATTGTTGGTATCAAATGGGTGTGATGCTTAGCGCTACAGACAGCATCAATTGGTTATCATCGATCACAGGAAAAACGCCGAGGCAATTGACTAAACCCTTGGGAGACACTTTGCAAGCCGCTGGGCGGATACGTTTTCTGCCCTACCTGTCAGGGGAACGAACCCCATATAACGATGCTGCTATCCGAGGCGCATTCATGGGGCTCGGTTCGGAAACAAGTACTGAAGACATGACACGCGCTGTACTGGAAGGAGTTGCCTTTGGATTACGAGACTCTGCAGAGGCAGTGAAAGCAACTGGTGCCAAACTTGAGCATATGCTAGCGATCGGTGGCGGTACGGCCTCACGCTACTGGGTCAAACTGCTGGCAACTGTTTTGGGCACTCCGTTATATCTGCCTAAATCGTCCGAGTTTGGCGCAGCTCTTGGAGCTGCAAGATTAGCGATTTGCGCAACAACGGGTGTTGCCGCCAGAGACATCATGTCTTCTCCAGCTACTTTCGATTGTGTTGCTCCTGAGGCTTCTTTGATTGAAACTTACGATCAAGCTTACGTAGCCTTTCGGGCAAGCTATCCAAGAATAAAAGATATTCAATGAACAAAATATTCTCTACAAGCGCCGCCAGAACCTATGTTCGCGAAATTAGTTTCAGTACGAAGCCGTGAGTAAAGGGAACTCAAATATCACCCAAAAGGCACGCATTTATCAGCTTATAAATCCAAAAAAATCCATAAAAACAATGCGGTAAGATTTACATGTGTTCTGGCCGTGGGTACCAGGTAAATTCCGTTGGAAGTTTGAAGACAGTTGGGCAGCCTGCCTGCTCAAATCCAATTAAACAAGTGGTCTTGTTTTTTAGCGTTGCTTTGCAATGTCGTGGCCGACGATTATGTTAAATGGCTTCGTGCCATTGATCGCTGTATTTTTGATCGGAAAATAGAGTGCTCAAAGCTATAAAAGGGGTTTTGACTTACTCATAACAGCGAGGACTTTTATTTTTTCCAAAAGCTCTTCACTGTTCAGCCCGAGCTTTTGCGCAGCTGTTTCAACACTTCCGTCTGAGTGTTGCATTGCAGCGGCAATAAAATTCTCTTCTAGTTCTGACAGGAACTTCTTGAGGTTGAGGGACCGTTCATCATCAAAATACTGGGTCAAATTTTCCAAGCTAAAGGCCTCGGTTGCCAAGCTATCGTCCACATTTTCAGAAAAGTCAGACTCTAATGTATCTTCTGCCCAGAGCGTTGCTTGCTCTTCAGTCTCTTGATCCAGAGGCGCCCCAAAGCTTGGCATTAAATCTTTAATTGCGTCAACGTTCAGCGTTTGGCCGCTATAAAGCACAGAACATTTTTGAAGAAAATTTGCCAATTCCCGAATGTTTCCAGGCCAAGAATATGATTTCAAATAATCCAGAGCTTGTGGATCAAATTCGGCGGGCTTGATTTTCTTTTCTGTTTTTTTCAGCCGCATGGAAAGGACTTTAATCAGTTCGTCCAAATCCTCTGTACGATCTGCAAGAGGGGGATTTTCGATTGTATAAACCGCGATGCGATACAAGAGATCGGCGCGAAATTTTCCCTGACGCGCAAGCTCCCCTATGTCTGTGTGGGTCGCGCAGACGAGCCGGAAATCAACGGGGATTGATTTTTCAGAACCAATTTTCTGAACTGTCTTTGTTTCTAAAACGCGGAGCAATTTTGCCTGCAAGGAAAAAGGCATATCTCCAATTTCATCAAGAAAAAGAGTTCCGTTTGCGGCCTCTTCAACTTTGCCTTTTCGGGTTTTATCTGCCCCCGTGAACGCTCCCTTTTCATATCCAAAAAGTTCAGCCTCCAACAACTCTGCGGGAATGGCCGCAGAATTGACCGCAATAAATTTTCCTTCTCTCCCAGATAATTTATGAATTCCTTTGGCTATGAGTTCTTTGCCCGATCCTGTGGGGCCAATCGCCAGCACATTCACAGGATAGGGTGCAGCCAATGCGATGTGTTGGCGAACATCTTGCATTTTTGCAGATGAGCCTGCGATCAAGTTTTCTAAAAATTTATTCGTACTCATCCGTATATGACGTGTCTCATAAAACAATCAGCTCTCAGTTAGATGTGTGACATTAATTCTAAAATTTTGCTAGGCCTAAGCCAACTGCCTAGCCGTATTGGTTCCAGAGTATTCGAAATTGGCACGCAATTTGCCTCTCTCACCATGAAGGAGAGATGGAATGCTATATTCTATTCAGATGACACAGTTTGAAGCCAGCGCACAAATCGCGCAGGTCCTTCAGGACTACCAGTGCCAATTCGTCGAGTTTACTGACAAAGAGACCAGCACTCCACCGATGGGGGTCAAAGTTAAAGCCATCCTGAGTGCAGCCTTTGAAGCGGAAATGGGTGGTCTTAAAAATGTTATTGAGCTTATCAAAAAGCGCGGCGCTAAATCGCTCGCTATTATTTCAGAGAATGCAGAGGCCTTTTCGGTCGAAAAATCCATGAACGGTGCCTTGCTGCGTATTGCTCTGCCAGCTACGGAGCACCCCCTAGAAAAGCAATTCCTGATCAGTTTAGTTGTCAGTTTCATTACCGAAGGGACAAGTACCATTGCCTCTGATCCTGCGTCGGTCAAGCTTTTGTCGCTTGGCCGAAAGGTGGCGAAATCCAATGTAAATGTTTTTGTGAATGGACCAACAGGCAGCGGAAAAGAAGTGTTGGCGCAATATGTGCACAAACATTCGCCGCGCCATGAAAACCCCTTTGTCGCCATCAATTGTGCTGCGATCCCCGAAAATATGCTCGAAGCGCTTTTGTTTGGTCATAAAAAAGGGGCCTTTACAGGCGCGTCGACTGCGAGTGATGGCATATTTAAAGCGGCTGATGGCGGCACGCTTTTGCTCGACGAAGTTTCAGAGATGTCGATGCCATTGCAAGCCAAGCTCCTGCGCGTTTTGCAAGAGCGGTCTGTGGTGCCATTGGGCGCGTCTGCGGCTATTCCCGTGGATGTGCGCACACTTGCGACCTCAAACAGAAATATTCCACAGGAAATTAAGCTGGGCCGGTTCCGTGAAGACCTTTACTTCCGCCTCAATGTGTTTCCTTTGGCGACTTACTCGTTAAACGATCGTCCCAAAGATATTATTCCCATTGCGGCCGAATTACTCGTGCGTCATCACCCAGATCTTGAGGACTTTCCAATGATCGCAGGAGATGCACTCAAAATTCTGCATGATTATGAGTGGCCTGGGAATGTGCGCGAACTTGAAAATGTAATCCAACGTGCGACTGTCTTGAAATCAGGGTCAAAAATCACTGCCGAAGACATCATGATTGACCAAGCTACACCGGACTTCACTCACATCCCAGCAATGGCTGCACAGGCGTAAGGAGGGGAGTATGACCAGTATTTCAGGAATAAGAGCATTGGAAGCCGTCGGTGCCACTGCGCAAAATGCTTCTATCAAGGCGGATACTATCAAAAACAAAATGGCAAATCCGCCTTCGCAAGAGATGACAGGTGCAAGCTTTGCGGATCGTTTGCAAGAGTCACTGAATGCGGTTGCGGACGCGCAAAATAATGCTGCCCAATCAGTTGTCGATTATGAAACAGGCAAAAGCGAAGATTTGACCAAAGTGATGGTTGATCAGCAAATTTCGTCGCTCGGGTTCCAAATGACGTTGAACGTCCGCAATAAGGCGCTCTCCGCCTACAAAGAAATTATGAACATGCCCGTTTAATTTAGGACCAAAGATTTAAGATGACCGACCTGACCACGACAACTCCCGCTCCAGCACCTGCTCCTACTGGCTTTACGGGCTCTATTGGGAGCGGATTTAAGCGCGCAAACGTCTTTTATCGCCAGCCAGGTGTGCAGCGGGCTCTGCCAAGTATCGCAGCCGCCATTGTCGCTATTTTGGGAATTATTCTTTATGTTGCCCTTCAAACGCCTGAACGCACAACCCTTTTTGCCTCCCTAAGCGAAGCAGAAAAATCAAGGGTGTTTGACGCCCTGAAAAATGGGGGTGTTGATGTCCAAATTGACTCCGCAACGGGTGAATTGACGGTTCCCGTCGATGATTACCATAACGCCAAGCTAAACTTGGCCGCACAGGGTATCCCCGCACAGGGCTTATCTGGGTATAGCGCCCTTGATGAAATGCCGATGGGCACCAGCCGTTCGGTCGAAACGCTCAAAATCAAACAATCTTTGGAATACGAATTGGCAAAATCAATCTCTGAAATTGATGCGATTGATCGCGCCCGTGTTCATCTTGCTATTCCAGAACGGTCTGCTTTCGCCCGAAATACTCAAGAGCCAAGCGCGTCTGTCTTTGTAGAGCTGGTACCTGGCCGATCACTTGGGACGCAGCAAGTCGAGGCTATTAACAATCTTGTCGCCTCTTCAGTGCCCAATTTACCGAAAACGAAAGTCTCTATTGTGGATCAAGCAGGACGACTTTTGTCAAATTCAATTGAGGATCCTGCTTCGACCGTATCCGAGCTGCAATTTCAATATCGCATGCGGATTGAAGAGTTGTATCGTACCCGTGTCGAACGGCTTCTGACCCCAATTGTTGGCCCAGGCAATGTGTCAAGCCAAGTCAATATTGATATTGATTTCACATCACTTGAAGTAACCGAAGATAGAGTGCTTCCAGAGGATGTTGCCTTGCTTAGTCAGCAAAAAAGCCGCGATGAAGAAGTCAGCTCGCGTGCAACAGGGATACCCGGATCGGTTGCGAATGAGCCCCCTGCTCAGAGCGCATTTGAATTACCCTCAAATGTTGATACTGCGCAAGATGGCGCCGCAGCGGAAGGGGAAGGTACAGATACGGCCACGGATGCACAACAAAATGAAAAAGCGACTTCTCAAGCGGTGACATCTGGCAGTGGCTCCAAAATGGTGTCCAGCAATGAGGTGCAAAACTTTGAGGTGAGCCGCCAAATTTCGACCAAGAAGATGCCTTCCACTCAAATACGCAAAGTCACTGTTGCTGTATTATTGCGTGAACAATCCATGGTGACGCCAACGGGTGAGGTGCAAACTCTTGCGATCAGTGAAGACGAAAAGCAAGAAATCAAAGAGCTTGTGTCGAGTGCCTTGGGCTTAACGCCAGAGCGCGGTGACAGTGTAATTATATCCTCACGCCCCTTTATCACCAAACTTACAGATGCGGTCGAAAAGAGCTGGCACGAAGAGCCTTTGCTCCGCGATCTTATTTGAAATGGCTTTATGCTTTTGATCATAGCTGTCGTTTCTCTTGCAGTGATACGGCCACTCCTCACGCGTCTTCTGACCCCGTCACAAGATGCATTGAAAGCCGCGTATATGGATGAAAACCTCGAAGCGCTTGAGGGTATGGATATGGAGCAAGGGCACTCCCTAGAAGACCTTAAGTCCAAACTTAAGCCGAAAAAGTCAGCAATCTCTGCTGAAATGCTCGATACGGCAAACTCTTATGATGATAAAGTTGCTGTCATACGAATGATGGTTTCAGATGAATCCGCGCGTGTCGCAAACGTCTTTAAAACGATGATGCAAGACGACATGGACTTTGTGTAAAGGGCTCAAACATGGTTGAAGCAATTGACGATCAGGGCAATCCAGAAGGCCTCACAGGGACGCAAAAATCGGCGATTTTGATGATGCTTTTGGGCGAAGAAGAGGCCGCCGCCATTTTGAAAAACCTCTCTCCTAAAGAGGTTCAACATCTCGGTTCGGCAATGTATTCGGTTCAAGCTGCGGATCAAGAAACCGTCAATGAAGTTTTGGATGAGTTTTTAGAAATTATCAAAAAACAAACCAGTCTCGGCATGGGCGGCGGCAACTACATCCGCAATGTCCTGATACGTGCTTTGGGTAATGACAAAGCACAATCAGTGCTCAGCCGTATCACGCCACCAAGCAGTGAGCGGCCGATTGAAATTTTAGATTGGATGGATGCGCGTTCGATCGCGGAATTGGTGCAAGATGAGCATCCCCAAATTGTTGCACTTGTTGTCTCTTATCTTGATTTTGGTCTGGCCTCTGATGTGCTGAGCCTCTTTGGTCCAGAGCTTCAGTCTGAAGTGATCTTGCGGATTGCAACACTTGAAACCGTTGATCCTGAGGCTCTTCGTGAGCTTGAGCAGGTGATGCAGAAGAAATTCCAAGCCAATACCAGTTTGCGCTCGTCACAAGTGGGCGGCGTAAAAGCTGCTGCGAAAATTATGAACTTTACCAAGGAAGCGATGGAAAAACGCATTCTAAACGATGTTAAGAAAGTGGACAAAGACCTGATGCAAGCCATTCAGGACAATATGTTCACCTTTGACAATCTGGGTATGTCTGATGACCGCTCGCTGCAAACTCTGCTCCGTAGTCTTGAAGCAGAAGATCTTGTGCTGGCCCTTAAAGGTGCTGATGATGTTCTGCGTGAGAAGCTCTTTGGGTGTATGTCTACAAGGGCCGCTGCCAATCTTCAGGATGAAATGGAGGCGCTTGGTCCGATCCGGCTTACTGAAGTTCAAAATGCGCAGAAACGCATCATTGCTGTCGCCCGTAAGATGTCTGATGAAGGAAGCATCGTTCTCGCTGGTCGCGGTGGCGAGGAGATGGTCTAAGTATGGGCACTTTGGCCAAGGACTTCTCTCCGCTTGATACTGACAAGCACGCCCGCGTGCGGGGTGCGATAAAGCACGCGCTTGATGCGGACTTCAAAGTGGAAGAAGAACCTAAGCATAAGGCAGATTTAGGATTTTCTAAAAAGCCGTTGGCTTTTTTCGTTCGTGAAACGATTGACCCAGCGAGCTTAGTGTCTCCAGCATCGAGCCCTGTACCAGAGCCAAAAGTCGATGAAAAAGAAGAGGCGGAGCAAGAGGGAGCTGGGCAAGGGACGGCAGATCAAGCTGGGTCAGAGCAAGCCGACGATCCCTCTCATCCCGCGCAAGAGCCAGCCGAAATATCGGGCGAGCCTGCCGCACCAGCGGGTGCCAAAAATGCCGTTTCGGATGATGATGACGCTTTGGAACAGTTTTTGACGCAAGACGAGACTTCTGACACAGGCGCACCTGATGCGGCTACGCAGACTGACTCTGGTTCTGCCTTAGACCAACCGGCTGAAAACGCGGATAATAGCTCATCTGAATCCTATAAGGAGGGATTTGCAGCCGGGCGTGCTGCTGCGATGAGTGAGCTAGAACAACAACGCCTTGAGCATTTGGAAGTCCTCAAATCGATTTCTGATAAATTGCTCAGCGATGATTGCTTTGATTTTGAAAATATCTCGTCACGCATCGTAAATATGGTGAACGAAATGGCCAGTGAGCGCTGTGGCATTGCAATCGAAGAAGCGCCAGAGCATTTTATAAAACGCATTCAGGAATTGCTTGAGCAAATTCGCATTCAGTCCAACGATCGCATCATCTCACTCAATGATATGGATCTTGAAGCTCTCAAAAGCTTCGAAGAATTCTCCCAATATTTCAAAGATGCACAGATCAAACCAGATGCCTCTTTGATGAGAGGTGAGGTGATTGTACAAGTTGGAGGCGTTGAAATTCGCGACACGCCGTTCTCTCAAGTAGAAGGTGCTGTAAAAGATGAGTAGTCTGACAGGCGAACTTTTGCGCGATCTTGATCAGCGTCTCAAGCCTAAGACGTCCTCACGCGTCTCGGGAAAAGTTGTGAAGTTTGACGGTCTCACAGCACATTGTGATGGGTTCCCAGCGCGTGTGGGATCAATTTGTAAAATTATAACGGGGTCGAGTGAGGTTTTTGCCGAAGTCATTAGCTTTAAAGAGGGTCTAAACCAGCTTGTGGTCTTTGAACTGGGCGCTGGTATTCGCTCGGGAGATCGCGTTGTTTTGGTGGATGAAGGCCAAGAGATCGCTGTGGGCGAAGGGCTTCTCGGTCGTGTTTTTGATGCAATGGGCACCCCTCTTGATGGAGGTGCTGATCCGATTTCTTTGGATCGTTGGCCCCTCCATGGGAAGTTGATAAATCCGCTAGAACGTCACCATATATCTGACGTCTTGGATGTTGGTGTACGCTCTATCAACGGATTGCTGACCTTGGCCAAAGGTCAGCGTGTTGGTATCGTTGCAGGATCGGGCGTCGGTAAATCTGTTTTGCTCTCTATGATGACCAAATACAGTGATGCAGATG
>WTIQ01000330.1 GCA_011525185.1 Paracoccaceae bacterium
CTCTTTGTGCTCGTGCCGCTTGGCCTGTGGATATTTTTTACGAAGAAGATCCGCGGGGCCGAGATCTTTAATTTTGCCAGAAGCCACCAAAATGGCCCCATCTGGCTCATGATAAAACGACGGTGTCTCGGCGTCTGCTCGCGCCGAGGAAAGGGGTGTTAGAATAGTGCCCAAAATTAGATTTTGCATGTGCTTTCTGCATGTAAAAACGGTCTAATTAGTGTTTTATGGCTTCAAAAGATGAAGGTAAACGCTTCTTTTTCAAAAGGTTTCAGAGTACACCTCTGCAAAGTGATACAAACTGAAAAAGGGCACGCGCATGGACAGTGAATATAGTATTTCTCAATCTGCGCTGGAAACCGATAAAGGCGCTTATCTTTTAGATCCCAAAATCATGGCCCACATCATCTATTGCCTTGATGTAGAGGATCGCGCGCAACTGATTGAGGTGCTCGAGCCCTTGCATCCGGCCGATATCGCGGACGCGCTTGAGCAGATGAATGCCTATGATCGCCGCCGTCTTGTGACACTTTATGACCAAGAATTTGCAGGGGATATCCTAACCGAGCTTGATGAAAGTATTCGTGAAGAGATCATGGCATTGCTGCGTCCCGAGGTCTTGGCCGAGGCGGTGCGTGATCTTGAAAGTGATGATGTCGTGGACCTGCTGGAGGATTTGGAAACCCCTCAGCAGGACGTTATCTTGGGTGCTTTGGATGATACGGATCGCGCTGCGGTGGAGCAGTCCTTGTCTTATCCAGAGTATTCTGCTGGGCGGCTTATGCAGCGCGAGTTGGTTGTCGCACCTGAAATTTGGACTGTTGGAGAGGCTATTGACTTCTTGCGTGGTGCGGAGCGGTTGCCCGAGCAGTTTTATCACGTGACGCTTGTTGATAGCCGCATGCATCCAGTGGGCAATGTCACCCTTGGACGATTGATGTCGAACAAGAGAGATATTCAGTTACGCGACTTGGTGGAGGATGTATTTCAAATCATCCCCGCGATGCAGGATGAGGCGGAAGTGGCCTATGCCTTTAATCAATACCACCTGATTTCTGCGCCAGTTGTCGATGAAGATGGTCGTGTGGTGGGTGTGATTACCATTGATGATGCGATGACTGTTTTGGACAATGAACATGAAGAAGACATCCTCAGACTTGCTGGGGTTGGGGAAAGCAAACTTAGCGCCTCGGTTATGGATACCACGTGGCAACGGTTTCCTTGGCTTGCCGTCAACCTTGTGACAGCCATTCTTGCCTCTTTGGTTATCGCACAATTTGAAGCGACGATTGAGGGCATGGTCGCGCTCGCAGTTTTGATGCCGATCATTGCCTCTATGGGAGGCAATGCGGGGACGCAAAGCCTCACTGTTGCGGTGCGCTCTATGGCGACCAAAGATTTAACCTCCTCCAATGTTTTGCGCGTCCTTCGACGAGAGGTTATTGTGGGTCTGGTCAATGGAGTTATCTTTGCCGCACTTACGGCGGTGATCGGCTTGCTTTGGTTTGGCTCGTTCCAGCTCGGCTATGTGATCGCTCTGGCGATGGTAATAAATCTTGTCACGGCGGGGCTTGCGGGGACGGGTATCCCTGTTTTGCTCGACAAGGCTGGCATTGACCCAGCCTTGGCCTCTGGTGCATTTGTGACAACGGTGACCGATGTCATCGGATTTTTTGCCTTTCTGGGCCTCGCAGCCGTCCTCTTATTTTAAGGATTAAATTTTATGAAAAACCTCGACTTGGACAAAGCCGACGCGCGCAAACGAGCCTTTGCGCTGCGAAAAGCAGCGCATGAAGTAGATACTGGGCGCTCGGCCTCTTTTCTCTCATCGCTTTTGGCAGGTTATAGGGGGGTGCCGCTTGCAGGATATATGCCGATTAGAAGCGAGATTGACCCTCGTCCCGCAATGGAAGAAGCGGCGGCCCATGGGGTTGTTGGGGTTCCTGTCATTCAGGGCGAAGCGCAGCCGCTATTATTTGCCAAATGGGAACCAGATAGCCCTCTCGTGGATGGGCCATTTGGAGCAAAAATCCCCGAAAACCCTATATTCTTTGAACCCGAAATCCTGATTGTGCCTTTGGTGGCTTACGATCTAAAGGGGGGGCGCCTTGGGTATGGGGGCGGCTTTTATGATCGCACGCTGGAACGACTGCGCGCCAAACGGGCAACCTTGGCCATTGGATTTGCCTATTCTGCTCAAGAGTTAGACGCGCTTCCCCTTGAAACGACAGACCAAGCTTTGGATATGATGGTCACTGAAAAGGGAGTTCATACGTTTGATGAGCTCAAGTCATTGAGTGAGCGAGAATGACATGGCCTTAACGATTATTCGGTGTCTGTGCGCTGGACGGGAAACCGCGGGCAGGGGACGGCGCATTATAGGGGATGTGACAGGACTTGGGACCTGTGTTCGCCTCAAAAACCCGTTGTGCATTGTTCAAACGAGCCCATGCTTGGAGGCGATCCCACGCTCTACAATCCTGAGGATATGTTGATTGGCGCACTTTCCTCTTGTCACATGCTATGGTTTTTGCATCTGGCCTCAGACGCTGGGATCAATGTGCAGTCTTACGAAGATAGCCCTCTTGCGCGCGGAGAAACACTTTCAAATGGGGCAAGCCGCTTTGTAGATTGTACCCTAAGACCGCGCATTTCGCTTTTAAAAGGGGCTGATCTTCATTTGGCTGAGCAATTGCATCACAAAGCGCATGATGTGTGTTTTATCGCGCGTTCTGTGAATTTTCCGATCCATTTCGCAGCGAAATACAAACTCATTTGATGCAGAGTGCTCTTGCACAGCGCGGGAATGCAGCCTACTGCTCTGGGCTATGAGAATATTATT
This sequence comes from Paracoccaceae bacterium, assembly GCA_011525185.1. Taxonomy (GTDB): domain Bacteria; phylum Pseudomonadota; class Alphaproteobacteria; order Rhodobacterales; family Rhodobacteraceae; genus LFER01. The sequence continues at coordinate 2,843 of WTIQ01000330.1, forward strand.
TTTAGGCGACGTCATGGGGCGCGCGGGTCGCTCGGCTGTCATTGAAGCCCTGCCAAATCTGCGCCAAGACATGAAACTTGATGCAATTGTGGTCAATGCGGAAAATGCAACAAGCGGGGCGGGGCTGAATGCGGCGCATGCGAAAGCGATCCTTGAGGCAGGCGCAGACTGTATCACCTTAGGAGATCATGCGTTTGACCAAAAAGATATGCTTACCTTTATCCAATCTGAACCACGGATTGTACGGCCTCTGAATTATTCCAAAGCGGCACCAGGGCGCGGTGTTTATGTGGTGAGCGATAGACGCGGGCGCAAGCTGCTCGTTGCGCAGGTCTTAGGGCAAGTCTTTATGAAGCGCCCATTTGACGATCCCTTCAGCGCGGTTGATGAGGTGCTCAATCGCCATCCTCTGGGAGGGAGCACTCAGGCGTCCCTTGTTGATTTCCATTGTGAGGCAACATCAGAAAAAATGGCGATGGGTCATTATTGTAATGGCCGCGTTAGTGCAGTCTTTGGGACCCACACGCACGTCCCGACCGCGGATACAGTGCTTTTGTCCCGTGGCACGGCATTTCAAAGTGATGCAGGCATGTGTGGTGATTATAACAGCGTGATCGGTATGGAAAAGGCCGAGCCGCTAAACCGTTTTTTAACGGGGATGTCGAAGGGCCGTTTTGTACCTGCATTGGGCGAGGCAACACTGTGCGGCGTGTTTTTTGAAACCGATGATAAAACAGCAAAAACGATCCATGTTGAACCTGTGAGGCTCGGTGGCGTATTGTCCAGCACATCTGAGTACGCCAAATCAGACCCGTGAACAGGCAAGCCGATAGGGGCGCGAGTGTTAAGTTTGTTTGAGCATAAAGATGCGGTGATTGCACTGATAACACTTGTAGTGATGTTTTTCCTCTTTGTGCGGGAAACCTATCCTGCCGAAGTCGTGGCGCTCACGGGGCTATCCTTTCTGTTGCTAAGCGGTGTCTTGCCCTATGAAACAGCGCTGACTGTTCTCTCTAATCCTGCCCCTTGGACGATTGCTGCCATGTTTATTATCATGGCGGCTTTGGTACGGACAGGGGCCTTGGCTGCGTTAGGTGGATTTGCGGAGCGTCAGGCAAAAAAGAATGTGCATCGCACACTTGCCCTTTTGATCGCTTTCGTGGTTCTTGCCTCGGGCATTGTCTCAAATACCCCCGTTGTTGTGGTCATGATCCCCGTCTTTATGCAGATCGCTGCGTCTCTTGGCTTAAAGCCAAGCAAATTGCTGATCCCGCTTTCCTATGCAGCAATTTTGGGTGGCACTCTGACCTTGGTTGGAACATCGACGAACCTGTTGGTGGATGGTGTTGTGCGCGCCGAAGGCTTGCCAGGGTTTGGGATATTTGAAGTGACGCCGCTCGCCTTGATACTCGTCACTTGGGGTATGATTTATTTGCGATTTATTGCGCCAAAGCTGCTGCCTGAGCGCGAAAGCCTTTCGGCTCTCTTATCGGATCGCAGCAAGCGCAAATACTTTACCGAAGCTGTTATCCCCAAAGACTCCAACCTGATTGGGCGCGAGTTTTTTATTGTTCAGCTTTTTAAGCGTGAGGGCGTGCGATTGATTGATGTGGTGCGCGGCGATGTATCTCTCCGTCATGCCCTTAAGGATGTGGTGCTTGAGGTTGGGGACCGCGTGGTGCTGCGCACCTACATGACAGAGTTGCTCAGTCTGCAACGCAACAAAAGTCTTCGGCGTTGCACCGATCCTCCTATTGGCCCTCTTCGCGGTTGTCCTTGTTCTTTTGACACGTGCGATCGATGCCCATGAGGCCTTTTCTTTCGTCGATGGGCGATTGTTGGTGCTGATTTTTTCGATGCTTGGGATTGGCGCAGCGCTGTCAGCTTCGGGCGCTGTTTTGTTGATCGTTGACATGCTTGTTCCCTTTCTCGCCACAATGCCTCCTGTTTTGATTATTGGTTCTCTTTACCTTTTGACCGCAGTTTTGACAGAGCTTGTTTCCAATAATGCGGTTGCCGTTGTCGTTACGCCCATAGCGATTGGCTTGGCCCAAGGCCTTGGCTTTGATCCACGTCCCTTTGTAATTGCTGTGATGGTGGCAGCCTCGGCCTCGTTTGCAAGCCCTATAGGCTATCAAACAAACATGCTTGTATTTGGGCCAGGCGGCTATAAATTTACAGACTTTGCTAAGGTCGGTATTCCTCTCAGTCTTTCAATTGGGGCTTTGTCATCGATTTTTATACCTTTGATTTGGCCACTGTGATCCGATAAATCGGTCTTGCTCCTCGCTTATGCGCTGCATTATAAGAGCACAGCTTCGAATAACTTTAGGATGAGGACACCATGGCAGGACATTCCAAGTGGGCAAATATTCAACACAGAAAAGGTCGTCAGGACGCTGCCCGCTCTAAGCTGTTTTCCAAATTGTCCAAAGAGATCACCGTTGCGGCGAAAATGGGTGATCCAGATCCAGACAAAAACCCGCGTTTGCGTTTGGCAGTGAAAGAAGCCAAGTCCAACTCTGTCCCCAAAGATGTGATTGAACGGGCCATCAAGAAGTCCACCGCGGGGGACGGGGATGATTACGAAGAAATTCGCTACGAAGGCTATGGTCCAAATGGTGTCGCTGTGATTGTGGAGGCGATGACAGATAACAGAAACCGAACGGCGTCCAATGTGCGCTCAACATTTTCAAAAAATGGTGGAAATTTGGGAGAAACAGGGTCGGTTGGGTTTATGTTTGATCGAAAAGGCGAAGTCGCGTTTTCCTCGGACGTGGGCGATGCAGATACCGTGATGATGGCTGCGATTGAGGCTGGTGCGGAAGACGTCGAGAGCTCTGAAGATGGCCATATCATTTGGTGCCAAGACACAGATTTAAATGATGTCTCTTCGGCCTTGGAAAAAGAGCTGGGCGAGAGCCTCTCGACCAAGCTCGTCTGGAAACCAACGACGACAACCGAATTGGACTTGGACGGAATGCAAAAGTTGATGAAACTGGTTGATGCCTTAGAAGACGATGATGACGTTCAGCGCGTGACAGCGAATTTTGAAGTATCAGACGAGGTGATGTCACAACTTTGAGCAAGATTGAGGAAATTTAGGGCATTTATGCCACAAAAAACGCGTTAAAGGGTCTCCGTATTTCGCAATTCTCTCTTCGATTGTTAAATCTGTGACATGGCTCTCATTACGATAATTTTACTTATGTATGTTGTTATGCTTTGATACTGGCTTTAGTCAATTGAAGTATAAAAGGGATATAGAACGGAAATGGTGTCTCGTAACTACATGAATGTTGTGGAACTGCGTAAGCTCTTGCTTGGTATGGAGAAAGACTTAGGCTTAGGTCATTTGTCGCAGAACGAGAAAGATGTATTTTATGCCGTGATGTCGGTGATCAGTGATCGCGACGGAGTTGCTAAATCTGATGAGATCAAAAACCACGATTTGGTGGCAGATATGACCCAGCCGACGTTTCATCGTTGTTTGAAAAATCTTGTCAAAATGAAATTATTAGATCATGCTCCAAACACGAAAGCGGGATCATACGTCGCAAGCGATGATGGATCTCAAGGTGAGGAACAACGTGTGAGTGCATAAGTGTTGAGGCGCTCACTGGATAGTGTGGCTTGGTTTACATTCTACTTAGTGGGTTTGGCCTAGGGCTTTCTTTGATTGCGGCGATCGGCGCGCAAAATGCATTTGTCCTGAAATCAGGTATCACGCGGAGCCACGTGATTTGGATCTGCTTGATTTGCGCAACCTCAGACGCAGTTTTGATTTTGGCAGGCATATTCGGGCTCGGCGGTCTCTTGGAGCGTTTCCCTGACCTTATCACCGTATTCCGATATGGGGGCGCTTTGTTCCTGTTTTATTACGGCGCTTTGTCCGCACGATCCGCTTGGCAGGGGGGTGCGCACCTTGAAGCGGAAGGGAGTGAAAAGGGCCTTTGGACAGCTATAGTGACATGTCTTGCGCTGACATGGCTAAACCCGCATGTCTATTTAGATACCGTTATTTTATTGGGATCGGTCGCTTTGCAATCGAGCAAGCCCTATTTATTTGGCGCTGGAGCAATTGCTGCGAGTTTTGTCTTTTTCTTTTCGCTTGGATACGGGGCCCGCTTTTTCGCGCCCCTGCTTAGAACCGAGCGGGCGTGGCGCGTGCTCGATGCGCTCATTGCTGTGATTATGTTTTCTCTTGGTCTTGCGCTTATCATCGGGAAATAGCGCTTGCGATTTATCAACGTTTGATTGCAGATATCTTTATGATCAAACTTTTGCAATCTGGACCCATTGCTGGTGTGTTTTGGATGATCGTGACGGGCATTTTGTTTGTCTTTGTTACGGCGCTCGTGAAGTATTTGGGGACCGATATACCCGCTGTGCAAGCGGCTTTTATGCGCTATGCTTTGGGGGTGGTTTTGTTGGTGCCTTTGATCGGTGAGACCCTAAGGACAAGGTTTACCCGCGAAATGTGGACAGTCCTGATTTGGCGCGGCGTTTTTCATTGTTTTGGGGTGTCTCTGTGGTTTTATGCAATGGCGCGTATTCCGATTGCTGATGTCACGGCGATGAACTATCTCTCCCCGATTTATGTGACACTTGGTGCAGCGCTCTTTTTGGGAGAACGTCTGGCCTTACGCCGGATTGCGGCCGTGACGATTGCTTTGATTGGAGCCATCATCATTTTGCGTCCTGGCTTTCGCGAAATCGGCGATGGTCACATCGCTATGCTATTTGCTGCAGTCTTTTTTGGCGGATCTTATCTTTTGGCGAAACGGGCAAGCGATATGGTCGCTCCGTCCGTTGTGGTGCTCATGTTGTCCTTGACTGTACCGATTGGATTGGCCCCTGTTGCGATAGGCGTTTGGATGCCCCCTGATGTGTGGGATGTCGTCGTGCTTTTTGGTGTGGCGATCTTGGCCACGTTGGGACACTACACGATGACATTGGCCTTTAAGGCCGCTCCTGTTTCCGTCACGCAACCTGTTACATTTTTACAGTTGATTTGGGCCGTGTTGTTAGGGGTCTTTGTCTTTTCAGAACCCTTGGATATTTGGGTTGTGCTGGGAGGCTTGCTTATCTTACTCTCGGTGAGTTTCATTAGTTGGCGTGAATATCTCTTGAAAAAGAAATCTGTTACGCCGCCTCCAAGCGCAATGAAGCTTTGATTTGAGCTTTCTTTAGGTATGGTTGCCTAAGTTGATCGTCTGTGATTATTTGCATTTAGGCGGCTTCTATTGGGTGGCAGAATGCAGGCATCTTTGAAAGCAGATTATGTTATTGTCGGTGCTGGCAGTGCAGGCTGCGCCTTGGCGTATCGCTTAAGCGAAGCTGGTAAATCTGTGATCGTTGTCGAATATGGTGGCAGTGATGCAGGGCCGTTCATCCAAATGCCCGCGGCGTTGAGTTATCCCATGAACATGTCGCGCTATGATTGGGGATATAAAAGCGAACCAGAACCTCACCTAGGGGGACGTCGTTTGGCTTGTCCTCGGGGCAAAGTGATTGGCGGCTCCTCAAGCATCAATGGTATGGTTTATGTGCGCGGTCACGCGCGCGATTTTGATACCTGGGAAGAGATGGGGGCGAGTGGCTGGGCCTACAGCGATGTTCTGCCTTACTACCAGCGCATGGAAAATTGGGATGATGCGGGGCATGGCGGCGATGCCGCTTGGCGGGGGCAAGCAGGGCCATTGCACGTAAAGCGAGGCACTATGAGCAATCCTTTGATGCCTGCATTTATCGAAGCTGGGACACAGGCTGGATATAAAGCCACGTCTGATTATAACGGAGCGCAGCAAGAAGGCTTTGGCGCGATGGAGCACACCATCTACAAAGGGCAAAGATGGTCGGCCGCGAATGCGTATTTAAAGCCAGCGCTTAAATCAAAAAACTGCATGCTCGTGCGGGCTTTTGCAGAGAAAGTTGAAATAAAAGACAAAAAGGCGATTGGGCTTCACGCCAGCCGCGGCAATGAAAAGCTCTTTATTGCGGCAGAGCGTGAGGTTATTTTGGCGGCATCGTCGATCAACACGCCCAAGTTACTTATGTTGTCAGGCGTGGGGCCAGCAGAACATCTCAAAGACAAGGGCATTGACGTAGTGCTCGATCGCCAAGGGGTGGGAAAAAATCTACAAGATCATCTCGAGCTTTATATCCAAGTGGCTTGCAAGCAACCCGTCTCCTTGGCAAAATATTGGAATATAGCCTCAAAAGCACGCATAGGGTTTCAGTGGCTCACGCGCAGAACAGGGC
>WTIQ01000106.1 GCA_011525185.1 Paracoccaceae bacterium
AACTCATTTACCTTGGAGACCATATTCGCTGCCGCATGAACGTTATGGGCAACGAAGATTTCGTTGTGAAAGTTGCCAACTCAGCCGGCCACACGCATTTGAATGTGGGTGAAAAAACCACCGTCAGCTGGGATGTCAGTGATTGTCGTGCGCTTGACGCATGATGAAGTTTTGTGAGCAGGCTGTTGTCGTTCACATTAGAAACCCCGGCGAACCGGGGAACCAACAAGGAGAGTATTAATGAAGCTATCAAATACGTTTAAAATGGCTGCTGCAACGATCGCATTGACGGCGACCGGTGCGTTAGCATCCGACCTGACCGTAACATCATGGGGTGGTGGTTACACGGCATCTCAGCAAAAAGCCTATGGTGAGCCATGGGAAGCCAAAACCGGTAAGTCAATTCATTGGGAAAACTACAATGGTGGTTTGGGCGAAGTCAGAACACAGGTTGAAAGCGGCAATGTAACTTGGGATATCGTTGACGTTCTTCCCGACCAAATCCGTACCGGCTGTGACGAAGGCTTGTTCATCGAAGTACCAGATGAAATCTTTGTAAAAACTGCTGACGGCAAAACCATGGATGAAGACCTGATGGTGCCGCGCCCGAATAAATGCGCGATCCCACAAATCTGGTGGACATATCAAGCGTTCTATAATGAGGGCACCTTTTCTGGTGAACAGCCCGACACAATTATGGATTTCTTTGACACTGCAAAGTTCCCTGGCAAGCGCGGCGTTCACACATGGGCAAACGCGATCCTAGAAATGGCCTTATTCGCCGATGGTGTTGCAAAAGAAGATATCTACTCAACGCTTGAAACTGAAGAGGGTGCAGACCGTGCCTTTGCAAAGCTTGACACAATTAAAGATGACGTTGTGTTCTGGTCTGCTGGTGCAAAACCGCTTGAGCTGGTGTCTTCCGGTGAAGTCTCAATGTCATTGGCCTATAACGGCCGTGTGGGCGGTGCAAACCTGAATGACGGCACGAAGTTTGTGTCTATTTGGCATGGTCAGGTGCTGGAAGAAGAATGGATCGGCATCGTGTCCGGCGCTCCAAACATGGACGCAGCTCTTGACTTTGCTGGATTTGCTTCGTCGCCAACAGCACAAGCAGAACAAGCACGCTGGATCAATTATGGCCCAATGCGGACATCCGCTTTGGATATTATCGCCGCCGGTGAGCCTTGGTTCAACACGGGTGTGAATATCCTTGAGCATATGCCAAACCGCGCCGACGTAATGGCAGATTCAATCGTTGCTGACCCTGATTGGTGGGCGGATAACGGTGATGAATTGCAAGAACGTTACCAAGCGTGGATGGGCCAATAAGCCTTTGACGTAAGCTGTTACAAAGGGCGCGCAAGCGTGCGCCCTTTTTAATTTCCGACTATTTCGAAAGTTCTTTCGCATGAGTGATGTCGCAGCCAACGCGCAAGCCGGACAAATGATGACGGCGGACGGTATTCCGCTGAAAAAAAGCTTAAAAGCCTCTCTGCGGCGGGAAAAGCTTCGCGCCTTTGGCCTGGTGGCTGGACCGGCTTTGTTTATCCTAATTTTATTTATATGGCCGATTTACGCGCTCTTTCAAAAAAGTATTGATGACAGTTTTGTCAATGACGTCTTGCCCCGAACGATGGCGATTTATGAGCAGTGGGATGGCGTTGACCTGCCTGGCGAGCAGCATTTCGAGGCAATGTATTTGGACCTTACATCGGCTGAGAAACTTGAAATCGGCAAAGTCTCAACCAGAATGAACTATGCAAAATCAGGCTGGAAAAGCCTGATTAAAAAATCAAACCGCAAATTCAAGAAGATCGATGCTGAACAGCCCATTCAAGCGCAAATGATAAAGGCTGATAAGCGCTGGGGAGATGTCGAGTTCTGGAAATCCCTTGGAATTATGAAAGACAGAACCACAGCCGGGTATTATTGGAACGCGATTGACCGCACCTATGATGATAAAAAAAACGTAATCATGCAGCCGGAAAACCGCCGCGTCTACGTCATGTTTTGGAAACGCACGCTGCTGGTCTCGACCATCGTTACGATCGCCTGCCTTGTCTTGGCCTTTCCTGTTGCCTATCTGCTGGCCACCTTGCCTTTGCGGATTTCAAACCTGCTGATGATCTGCGTTCTTATGCCGTTCTGGACATCGCTTTTGGTGCGTATCGTGGCTTGGATGATTATGCTGCAACAGCAGGGGGTGTTGAACGACTCGCTGGTTGGTTTGGGGATTATCAGCGATGAAAACCGCCTGCCCTTAATGTATAATTTCAACGGTACGCTGATCGTGATGACGCAAGTTTTGCTGCCCTTTATGATCCTTCCGCTCTACTCGGTAATGCGCGGTATTCCTCCAACC
>WTIQ01000010.1 GCA_011525185.1 Paracoccaceae bacterium
ATCTCTGGCTACGGCCGCAAGTGAACCGAACACCATCAACGGAATGTCTGGAGGCGTTCTGCTCAGTTCAGCAAGTCCACTTCCTGAAGACGTGACCATCACCTGGGAAGATGGCAGCAATGACAATCCCTACAGTTTCACCCCCGAATCCAGTTCATGGCTTCCATTCACCCTGACCCAAGGAGCCACCACATTGACGGACAGCATACGACTCGAACTCACCCCTCTTGCGTGTGACGACCCCGAAGCAGCCAATTTCGAAGCATCCGCCAATTGTTATGGAGGACCATGCTCTTACCTGGGCTGCACGGACATTTCGGCCTGCAACTTTGACGAAAGTGCCAATACCGATGACGGAAGCTGCTTCTTCCCTCCCTCCTTTTCTCTTGGCGACGACCGAACCGTATGCGATGACGGCCCGGTCACCCTTTCGGTCAATGCAGTTGGACTCAACGTGCTCTGGAGCACCGGTGAGACCACTCCAACAATAGAAGTAGAATCTTCCGGCATATACTCCGTCACAGTTTCTTCAGAAGAGAACAGCTGCGACAGCGAATCCATTCCAGACCACTCCTTCTTGGGCAAGAATGATTCGAGCGCCTATTTCCTCTCCAACGCCACGTTCAACTGGCCCAACGCCCTTTCGGCCAGCACCGCAGCTGGTGGAAGGCTGGCCTCTTTTGAGTCCTTGTTGGAATCCAATACAGTATTCAATTGGTTACCAAACACTGCCGACCAGCCCTATTTCGGCTTATTTCAAAACACCAGTTCTGCCAGCTATTCCGAACCTGGTGGAGGTTGGGAATGGACTTCTGGTGTACCACTGACCTACAATAACTGGGGAGGGTCAGAACCCAACAACAGTGGTGGAGCAGAAAATTATGGCCATTTCAGGACGGACAGCGATTGGAATGACATACCCGCGACAAGCTCATACCGCTACATCATGGAAGTCTCTTGTCAAGACATCTGTGTGGCCCGAGACACCGTCCAAGTCAACTTCATTGACTGCGCTGGGCTCTGTGGTGCAGGGACAACATGGGACCCCATCACGGAGACATGCACGGTAGAGACCCCTGATGAACCGAGTGGGAATTGCACCCTCTTCAACCTTCAGGAGCTCGCGGAGGGCTATGGCATTCTGCTCGAACACGCTGAAATCCAGGATACCCTCATCATCGACCTGCAAAATCAGATTGACGATCTGAACAATCAGCTCAACAGCTGCTCAGAAAACGACTGAACCATGCGCGTCCTACTTCTCCTCATTACCCTTGTTTGGGCTGAAACCGCTTCATCCCAAATTCCTCCTCACCTACCTGAAAACGGGTTGGTTTCATTCATGTCATTAGATGGAACAATCGAAGATGAATTCGGAGGTGTGGGAACAATACATGGTGCCACTCCTAGCTCTGATCGATTTGGAGTTTCCAACGCTGCTCTGGAATTCAATGGGAGCGAGTGGGCTGAGATAAACCTCCCCTCATGGAATGACTTATCTGATGAAAATTCATTCACCATCACCTGCTGGGTGTACGCCACTCAAATCCAAGATGGAAGCGTAATCGAGAAATGGACCGGAGGCCCCTATCCTGTGAATGTTCGTGCTGGTTCACAACCGGTGTTGGGCTTCGGCATGTATGATGGAACAGGCGACGGATATGGTACACATACAACATACTCCTATGTTGGAGAGTGGGTGTTCATCGTTGCCAATTTTGACCTTCCATCCAGAACAATTCGAACCATTCTGAACATGTCGGATAGCACAATCACGAACCTTCCAAATGCCAACTACAGCAACAACACATCCCTTTCTATTGGCAGAAGATTAAATCGGTCAGACCGATTCTGGTATGGGAAGATTGACGAAATCGCAATGTGGAACCGAGGCCTAGAGCCATGGGAACTTCAGCAAATATTCAATGGCCCAACATTCGGTTGCACCGACCCAACATCTTGTAATTACAACTCAAATGCCAATGCGGATGACGGTAGTTGCACCTACCCCGGGTGCACGGACAGCGAGGCCTGCAACTTCAACGCAGAGACCGGATGCGATGACGGCAGTTGCGCCTACCCTCCTCTCGTCGAATTGGGCGCGAACACGACCTTGTGCGACGGCCAAACCCTCGAACTCTCCGTCGATGCTCCTGGTTTGACGACCACTTGGAGCACGGGGGCCACTGGAGCTGCCATTTCCGTCACCGAAACGGGGACCTACTCGGTGCAAAGTGGTCGCGAATTCGGTGCGGATTACCGCCTCGAGTTCGATGGTGTCGACGACTATGTCAGCTTCGGGTCGAGCCTCGACATCACGACCTACCCATTCTCCATTCAGGCCGACATCACCATAC
>WTIQ01000481.1 GCA_011525185.1 Paracoccaceae bacterium
ATCCGAATGAACGGGTTGTTGCAGGTTTGATGGAGTTTGTGGAAAAAGGTGTACGTACATCCGTAGCACTGTCCCGCGAAGAGAGCGAGCGTCGCCATGCGGCACAACAAGCAGAAGCCGCTTAGACAGATTTTATTTCAGTTTCAGTGAGCGCGGTGTATTCCGCGCTCATCATTTCAAGGGACGACGTCTGATCATATATCTGTTGGGCATTTGAAAACTAGTTATTCAGGTTTTCAAAGTTATCCCGTTATAAAGATGTTGTGAGTCATTAATCTAGGACTACATTCAATCAGACAGACGCGAAAATTGCCAGAACAAGCTTGGAAGAAAAGCATGATAGTAGGCTATTCTAGTCAGACTACTAGCATATTCGCACACCGTAATGCAGTAAAAAGCTCAATTCCTAAGTTACAAGCTCAGCCTAAAAATAAAGTCTTCATTATGCGGTCAATCTTGGCCCAACGCTTTGAGAACTCGATCTAAAGCTTTACCCTGAGCACTTTCTGAGGGTGCGTTTTTAACATGTTCATAATAGGCTGCCGGGTCATATTTTTGCACTGGTAAATTTAATCGATCCACGGTGAGCTGTCCCATCTGTGCCAAAAGTCGGTATGCCGCGATTTGTTCATCGGCAAGTGCTGAAATTAAATTAGCCTTTGCATTTAATAAATCTTGTTCTGCGTTAAGCACGTCTAATGTTGTGCGCGCACCTAATGCCACCTCTTCTTTCATTCCATCAAAAGCGACTTGCGACGCACGAATTTGTTCTTCCGTCGCTTTACGGCTTGCTCGCGCCATTTCCAAAAGTGCATAAGACGTGGCTGTATTTTGTTCTATTTGATGCTTGCGAACATGAAGGTTTGCGACCTGTGCATCTTTATTTGCTTGGGCTTTACGAATAATGGAGGGGATATTACCACCTGAATAAATTGGTCCACCGATCGTCACCGATATCTCTCTAGGGTTAGTGGTCCTCGGGCTATCATCTCGGTTGAGTCCGAGCGAACCGCTAATTTTTGCGGTGGGTCCACTAGATGTCTTAGCGCGCGCAATGTTTAGCTCAGCCGCCTTGATGATGTGCTGAATTTGACGCATGTCTGGATGGTTTTGCAACGCAATCGAGCGTGCTGTTTCAAAGGAATTTGGTAGTTTTGGCAAATTGGGAGGAGTGGATAGATCATCTGCTGATATCCCAACTGCTTGTCTATATCTTGCCTTTGATTGCTGTAAATTTCCCTTTGCTAACTCAAGCTGTGCGAGCGAGGATGCGTATCTCGCTTCTGCTAACGCAACGTCTGTTTTTGTGACTTCGCCCACATCAAAACGATCTTGAGCAGCACGCAACTCTTCCTTTATCACGCGTAAGTTATTTTGACGTAGGGCGACTGTTTCAGTCTCACGACGCACATCCATGTAAGCCTGCACTACATCCAATAGCACATTTTGCTCTATAGAGATCAGTGACTGTCGAGTTGCCAAGACGGTTTCTTTGGCGGCTTCAATTGCAAACTTATTTGCCCCGCCATCGTATATGGTCATTTCAGCAGAAAGAGTAAGTGATACGCGTGTGCTATCGGTATCCGACACACCAGATGACAGAGATTTATTATAATTACTCTGAATACCGGAGCTCCAGCTCATCACGGGACGTAAGGTAGCTACTGCTGATGCAACGTCTTCGTCAGCGGCGCGCAACACAGCCCGATTTTGCTCAAGCAGGCCAGAATGATTATAAGCTTTTGTCATCGCCTGCCCAAGTGTATCCGCAACACATGCCACGGATCCAAAGCTTATTCCTGCCATTGCAAAAATAAACATTTTCATTCCATTACGAATACCCATGGTTTTCTTCCTCTTTCGAAACAGCCTCAGTTACCTAGATCTTTGTCCAATTACGCAACTGTTTATCGTAAATGTGCGAATTCGTCCAGAAAAACGGATTGAGCAAAATTAAAGCATAAAAGCTCGATGTTTTTCGAATTCGTGTAAGATAGGTGCACCCGCATTAAAATATGGCCTCCAATCTATGCGCTCACCGGACTTGTACCCAATTTTAACCGTCCCAAGCGAACCTTCTGCAAATAGACATGCGATGTTGCCACCATCTTTTAATTGTGCCAACACTGAATCGGGCACGTATTCAACTGCGCCTTGGATCAGAATAACGTCATAGGGCCCGTGTTCTGCGGCGCCTTCTGCCAAACCACCTAAATGCGTAATAACATTGTCGGCTCCAAAATCACCCAGCGCTTCGCTTGCTTCATCAAAACGTATCTGATCATCCTCAACAGCGACAACGGCTTCGCCTAGTTGTGATAAAACTGCTGCCGAATATCCATATCC
>WTIQ01000426.1 GCA_011525185.1 Paracoccaceae bacterium
CTTCCGGAGGGTTGAATTCCAGAAAAGACCCGCTTTTTATGTTGAGAGGGCGATTGCGTTTGGACCGCATCCGACATAGATCTCGTCTCCATTAAATTTAAACGCCCATCGCTTAGCGATGCATCGAGTAATCGTCAAGTCAGCGAGTATAAGCATGTCTGAAAACACGCCTCCCTCTGCTTTTAACCCAATGCCCCCCGTCATTGTGGCGCTCTTTGCTGTGATTGCGGGTTTAGAGTTGGTCTTTTCGCTCGGCACCTTGGGTCTTTTTGGTGGCGCAGATGCAAGTAGCTGGAGGTTTTTGGCTATTGAGCGATATGGTGTTAATACAAGCCTATTTTCTTGGATGCTTGAAAATAAGCATTATCCAAACGAACATCTGTTGCGTTTTATAAGCTTTTCTTTTCTCCACCAAAGCATGATTTCCACGGCAGTGTCTTGCGCACTTTTGTTGGCGATAGGAAAAATGGTTGGTTCGGCTTTTTCTGGACCTGCTGTCCTTGCCTTTTTCGTCGGCTCTGCGGCGGTGGGGGCAGTGTGCTATGGTTTGGCAGCTCCAGAGGGGGCTTGGTTATTTGGCTCATTTACGGGGATTTATGGCCTCATTGGGGCTTATACCTTTATGATGTGGGTCACGCTCAAGGTCCATAATGCCCCCCCTGGGCAGGCCTTTTCTCTTATTGCTTTGTTGATGGCCGTGCAGCTTGTCTTTGAGATTTTGTTTGGTGGAACCAAGACGTGGATTGCCGATATCATCGCCTTTTTCACAGGGTTTGTGCTTGCCTGTTTTTTTGTCCCAGGCGGGATTGGTCGTGTGCTTGAGTTAATGAGAAGAAAATAGCCTACCCGCGTCGCGGGCTTTGTTTCAATTCAGAGAATTTAAAGGCCCCGATCATTTGCGCCAAGAGAGTATATAAAAGAGCGCCCGCAAAAACAAATGCAACCCCATAAAAGATGCGCAAAAGGGATGTGTCTATGGCTGCACCAAAGCTATTTTGGACCAGCCATAAGATGGCTCCCATGAGCAGCGCTGCAAGGGCGCTTTTGAGCATTTTTTGTCTCGCGTCCTGATCCAGCTTCGCGATCGCTCCAAAGCGGCGCGATCCCGAATAAAGCAAGACGACCATAAGCCATGAGGAGGCTGTCGTTGCAATGGCGGGGGAAATCCAGCCCAAGTAGGGCATCAAGCCCACGGCAAGTGCGCCGTTTAGTGCCATTGCGATAACCGCATAGCGAAAAGGTGTCTTGGTGTCAGAGCGCGCGAAATAGAGGGGTTGCAGCACTTTTTGCAGGATAAAGGCGGGTAATCCGAGGCCATAGATGGAACAAGCCAGCGCAATCGCAGCTATGTCGCTTGGCCCTGTCATGCCATGTTCAAAGAGCGCCGATACAAGCGGGTAGGGGACAAGGATAAGTGCCACAGAGGCGGGAAAGGTGAGCGCAAAGCTGATGAGACTGGCCTGTGAAAAGGCTTGGCGTTCAGCGGTGTGATCTCCCGATTGCACATGACGCGACAATTCAGGCAGTAATACGATCCCAATGGCAATACCAATCACGCCCAAGGGCAATTGATAAAGCCGATCCGCGCCATAAAGCCAACTGACGGCACCTGGGTAAAAACTGGCCACGATCTGCCCGACAAGGAGGTTAATTTGAACAACGCCATTGGCAAGGGCAGCGGGCAGGGCAACCTTGGCCAATTTGCGCATATCGGGGCTAAGGCTGGGCAAGGATAATCGCAATCTGAGGCCCGCATTTTTCGCGGCCCAATAGACCAGTCCCAGTTGCACAAGGCCCGCAAGTGGAATGCTCCAAATCAGAAAGGTGATAAGTGAGGCCTTGAAAACCCAAGCGGCGGCAAGGGCAAGGATGATGATGATGTTGAGGAAAACAGGTGCAGCTGCTGCCATTGCAAACCGGCCTTTTGCGTTTAAAACTCCTGAGAGCAAGGCCGCAAGGGAAATAAGCAAGATATATGGAAACATGACGCGACCATAATCAACGGAGAGATCAAAGCGTTCGTCTCCGCCGAAGCCACCTGCAAAAGCCAGCACCAGTAACGGCATGAAAATCAGGCCAAGCCCCGTAAAAACGAGCAAAAGCAAACCCAAGCCAGAAAAGGCAGAACTGGCAAAATCATCCGCGTCTTGCCCCGCCTCAAGCTTTTTGGTGTAGAGCGGTACAAAGGCTGTATTAAACGCGCCTTCTGCAAAAAAGCGTCGAAACATATTGGGCAAACGAAAGGCAACGATGAAAGAGTCCAAAATAGGACCAACACCGATGAGGGCATATAGCATGATTTCTCGTGCCATACCCAAAATGCGGCTCAAGAGGGTCC
>WTIQ01000402.1 GCA_011525185.1 Paracoccaceae bacterium
GTTTGACGGTCATTGAGACTGGCTCAAATTGGTTTGACGTTGAAATTAGCGCCGAGACCGTGAGCAAAACAAATATTGGCTCTGCTCATAGCAGCAACAAAAAAGCGGGATGGACTGTTGGCAAGCGGGTGAACCTAGAACGCGCTTTGCGTTTGGGAGATGAGCTTGGCGGGCATATTGTTTCTGGGCATGTGGATGGGGTCGCCGTCATTACGGAGATGGAAGATGTGGGCGATAGCACGCGCGTGGTGCTTGAAACCAGCGCCGAGCTGTCACGATTTATTGCGCAAAAAGGGTCTGTTGCGCTAAACGGCACGTCATTGACGGTAAACGATGTAGAGGGAAATAAGTTTTCGATTAATTTCATACCTCACACCAAGTCTGTAACCACATGGGGCGATATTCAAATGGGTGATGCGGTAAA
Source organism: Paracoccaceae bacterium (assembly GCA_011525185.1). Taxonomy (GTDB): domain Bacteria; phylum Pseudomonadota; class Alphaproteobacteria; order Rhodobacterales; family Rhodobacteraceae; genus LFER01. Next base: position 425 of record WTIQ01000402.1, read on the forward strand.
CTTAGAAATTGACACACTGGCGCGATATGTCGCGAGATTGAACGAGGCGCAGGGCTGAATGCCGTCTGAGAGAATGTTTGACTGGATTTGCTTATATTTCAAATCTTATTCGTTCACATAGCTTTAAAGCTTATGTGCCAAGGCAAATTACATTCGGACCCTTGCAGCCGATCAAACGCAGCACTAAGACTCTATCATGAACCAACGAAAGCATTTTTCAAAATAGGCAGGCCGAGATGAAAGACCCTTTAGACGTTTACATGAATACACTTGTTCCGATGGTTGTAGAGCAGACCAGCCGCGGGGAACGGGCCTATGATATATTCTCCCGCTTATTGAAAGAGCGGATTATCTTTGTGAATGGCCCCGTTCACGACGGCATGTCCAGTTTGATCGTTGCTCAGCTGTTGCATTTGGAGGCGGAAAATCCATCTAAAGATATTTCAATGTACATCAATAGCCCAGGCGGTGTTGTGACAAGTGGTTTGTCGATCTATGACACCATGCAGTACATTAAGCCAAAAGTATCGACTTTGGTGATTGGACAAGCGGCCTCTATGGGCTCACTTCTGTTGACTGCAGGCGCAGAGGGGATGCGCTTTTCTCTCCCAAATAGCCGCATTATGGTGCACCAGCCCTCAGGTGGGTATCAGGGGCAAGCAACAGACATTATGATCCATGCAGAAGAGACGTTGAAACTCAAAAAACGTCTCAATGAAATATATGTAACCCACACAGGGCAAAAACTTGCTGCCGTTGAGTCGGCTTTGGAGCGTGATAATTTCATGTCCCCCGAAGAGGCCAAGGATTGGGGGTTGATTGATGAAATCGTAACAAGTCGAAACACGGGAGACGATGAAGAATAGTGGGACATATCCTTATAAGGCGGCGCGTTGACCAAATATCGTTATTTTTGGCATTGTGACTGGATGGTGTGTGACTTAAGCTAAGCTTAGACGGGCGTGTAATTTGACTTTGGCGCGTCTGGCTTTTCGAGACGAAGGATATAACATGGCAAACAATTCGGGCAGTGAAAGCAAAAGCACTCTTTATTGCAGTTTCTGTGGAAAGAGCCAGCATGAGGTGCGCAAATTAATTGCTGGACCAACTGTTTTTATTTGCGATGAATGCGTTGAATTGTGCATGGATATCATCCGTGAAGAGACCAAAGGCGGAAACTTGAAGTCGTCAGATGGTGTCCCAACGCCGCGCGAGATTTGTGAAGTTCTGGATGATTATGTTATCGGGCAAGCTGTTGCAAAGCGCGTATTATCGGTTGCGGTACACAATCATTACAAGCGCTTGAATCACTCTGGTGCATCGGGTGATATCGAGCTGGCGAAATCGAATATTTTACTCATCGGTCCAACAGGCTGTGGTAAAACGCTTTTGGCGCAAACGCTTGCTCGTATTTTGGACGTGCCCTTTACCATGGCTGATGCCACCACTCTTACAGAGGCAGGCTATGTCGGAGAAGATGTTGAAAATATTATCCTGAAGTTGCTTCAGGCCTCTGAGTATAATGTAGAGCGGGCGCAACGCGGCATCGTCTACATAGACGAGGTTGATAAAATCACACGTAAGTCTGAAAACCCATCGATCACGCGCGACGTATCGGGCGAAGGGGTTCAGCAGGCTTTGCTGAAACTGATGGAAGGCACCGTCGCAAGCGTGCCGCCTCAAGGTGGACGCAAACACCCTCAGCAAGAGTTTTTGCAAGTCGATACCACAAATATTTTGTTCATTTGCGGTGGCGCATTTGCAGGACTGGATAAAATCATTTCAGCGCGGGGCAAGGGCAGCGCAATGGGATTTGGTGCAGATGTACGCAATAATGATGAGCGCGGCGTCGGCGAAATTTTTAAGGATCTTGAACCTGAGGATTTATTGAAATTCGGTCTCATTCCTGAATTTGTTGGCCGCCTGCCTGTGTTGGCTACTCTGGAAGACTTAGACGAAGACGCTCTTGTCACGATTTTGACCAAACCCAAGAATGCTTTGGTCAAACAATATCAGCGTCTGTTTGAGCTCGAAGAGACCGAATTGAGTTTCACGGATGAAGCGCTCCGCGCTATCGCCCAAAAAGCCATTAAGCGCAAAACAGGTGCCCGCGGCCTTAGATCAATTTTGGAAGATATCTTGCTTGATAGTATGTTCGAGCTGCCAGGATTAAACGATGTGACGGAAGTCGTGGTCAATGATGAAGCCGTAACGTCAGGTGCGGCGCCTTTGATGATATATGCCGACAAAGCCCAAACGCCCGCAAGTGCGAGTTAAGCGCGCGTTTAGAGCATGCAAAAAGAGGTCATGACTTGTGTCTTACCTGAAGGTTTGGATAAAACGCAGGTCAATGAGGAAAGGTGAACGATGGGTCTCTTAAATAGTCTTGTGCGGTCGGTAACATGGTGGAACGGCCAAACCTTAAATACCCAGCTCTTTACATGGCGTAAGGGTGTGAAAGTGGGCGAGGACGCAGAGGGAAACCAGTATTACCGCACGCGTAGTGATGACCGTCGTTGGGTGATTTTTAACGGTGAAGCAGAGGCAAGTCGCGTAAGCCCTGATTGGCATGGGTGGCTGCATCATACGTGGGACACGCCACCGAGTGAACAGCCTCTCGAACATAAAGTGTGGGAAAAGCCGCACGAAGAAAATCAAACAGGCAGTGATCGTGCCTACGCTCCTTCTGGCTCTTTGCGGTATGGAGCGCCAGCGCAGCACAAAGATTATGAGGCGTGGCAACCAGAATAAGGTCGGGGAACATGGCGGAAAATAAGGTAGAAGTGTTTGTCGGTGCTCTGGTCGTTGCCTGCGCGGCTGCGTTTTTGGTGTACTTACTTCAAAGTACAGGATTGTCCGCCAATTCTAAGTCATATCCGCTTTATGCGTCGTTTCGTTCGGCAGAAGGTGTGAGTGTCGGAACAGATGTGCGCCTTGCTGGGGTCAAAATCGGTACAGTGACCGAGCTTCATCTCGATCACGAAAGCTACAAAGCCGTGTCGACCCTTTCAATACATGACAATGTCGAAATTCCTGATGATAGTGCGCTAACCATCGCTTCAGAGGGTCTTTTGGGAGGGACATTTGTAGAAGTCGTGCCTGGCGCGTCATTTGATTTCTTTCAGTCGGGAGATGAAGTCGTTGATACGCAGGGTTCAGTCAGTCTTATTCAGCTGATGATGCGCTTTGTGTCTGGGGGCGAAGAATGATCCGTACCTTTTGGGGTATGTCCATCGCAGTGTTTTTATGGGCAGGGATCACGCAGGCTCAAGAAAGCTCAATCAACACCGCTCTTACATCTAATTCAACAAAAATGGTGCTAAGGGTGCTTGATCGGGTGGCGGGTGCGCGTCAGGACCAGAGTCTAACAGCTGGTGAAGCCTTTGAGATCGGTCACCTCAAAATCATCGCAGAGCAATGCCGATACCCTATCACCAATCCGAGCGGTGACGCCTTTGTCTTGCTGAGCATAACGGATCAAAGAGAAGAACGCTCACTTTTTCGCGGTTGGATGATTGCGTCCTCTCCTGCTTTGAACGCCTTTGATCATCCGCGCTACGATGTCTGGCCGTTATCTTGCGTTATCGAGAGTGTGGAGACTGAATAATCTGGTGACAGGAAGTCAGCTTTGCTCTCAAGTGCGTGTTGTAATTTGAAACGATAGCCTGCCCTTGAAATTTCAATAGCTCCAAGGGACGCCAGATGTCGTGTCAAGAATTGCGTGTCAAACAACAAAAAACCAGTGTGAAGTAGTCGATGATGCAAATAGGCAAGCGCTATTTTAGAGGCGTTTTTCTTGCGTGAGAACATGCTTTCCCCAAAAAAAGCGGCTCCAATTATAATGCCGTAAACGCCCCCGATCAGCTGCCCGTCGGACCATATTTCCACAGAATGGGCATGTTGTTTTTTGGCAAGATCACAATATAGCTCAAAAATTGTCTCATTGATCCATGTCTCTGGTCTCTCCGCACAGGCGCGTACTACATCTGGAAAGGCCTGCGATACAGTGACAGTATAGTCTTCTTTCAAAATTATGCGCTTGAGTGAACGTGAGATGTGAAAATGTCCGAGCGGAAATATGCCGCGCCGCACTGGATTAACCCAGAACACATCAGGATCGTCCCGCGCCTCCGACATTGGAAACACGCCCTGTCGGTACGCATCAAGTAACAGCTCTGCGGTGAGCTGGTCCTGCATGTGTCACCCCGTGCTGGTTATGTGTTTTCACGTGAGCCTTTGATGCCCATCTTCAAGCTGTGTCATGCTTGGAATTTGCACTTATGTCAATTAAATGACGTTTCCAGCCATTTTTCCAACCAATGGATATTGTAATTTCCACGCGCGACATCTTCATTCACAACCAATGCATCAAAGAGCGGTAAGGTCGTATCAATCCCGTCCACAATCAGCTCGCTTAAAGCGCGCTCAAGCCGCGCTAGTGCCTCTTCACGATCGCGCCCATGAACAATCAGTTTTCCGATGAGACTGTCGTAATAGGGGGGAATTTTGTATCCATCATAAAGCGCACTGTCCATGCGAACGCCCAGACCACCCGGTGCGTGGTAAGCCGAAATTGTGCCAGGGCAGGGAGCAAACTCTGGGATTTTTTCCGCATTGATGCGCACTTCTATCGCATGGCCGTTTATCTCAAGCTCATCTTGCTCAAACGAGAGCGGGAGGCCATTGGCCACACGGATCTGCTCGCGCACCAAATCAACGCCAAAAATGGCTTCGGTAACAGGATGCTCAACCTGCAGTCGGGTATTCATCTCAATGAAATAAAATTCTCCGTTCTCATAGAGAAATTCGATGGTGCCCGCCCCAATATAATTGATGCGTGCCACGGCATCCGCACAGATCTTACCAATCTTTGCGCGTTCTTCTTCTGTGATGATGGGTCCTGGTGCTTCTTCAAACACCTTTTGGTGTCGCCTTTGCAGCGAACAATCCCGTTCTCCTAGATGAACGGCTTTTCCTTTTCCGTCTCCAAAGACTTGAATTTCGATGTGTCGCGGCGTCGTGAGGTATTTCTCAATATAGACTTCATCATTGCCAAAGGCCGCTTTGCCCTCAGCGCGCGCGGTCATAAAGGCTTGTTCCATATCTGCAGCGCTTTGCGCGACTTTCATACCGCGACCACCACCACCAGCTGTCGCTTTGATGATCACGGGGTAACCGATCTCTTCACCGATCTTGAGCGCGTCCTCTAGTGTTGGCACGCCTCCGTCGGATCCTGGTACACAAGGAACGCCTAAGTCTTTCATGGTATCTTTGGCTGTGATCTTATCGCCCATGATGCGGATATGCTCTGCAGATGGTCCGATAAAGGTCAGGCCGTGGTCTTCGACAATTTGCACAAATTTGGCATTCTCAGACAGAAAACCGTAACCAGGATGGATCGCTTGGGCGCCAGTGATCTCACAGGCAGAAATGATAGCTGGAAATGACAGGTAACTTGCGCTGGCTGCAGGTGGACCGATGCAGACAGATTCATCGGCCATGCGCACGTGCATCGCGTCACTGTCCGCCGTTGAATGAACGGCGACGGATTTTATGCCCATTTCGCGGCAAGCGCGGATGATTCTTAAAGCGATTTCGCCACGATTGGCTATCAGGATTTTTTCAATCATGTCTGTGCGCCTATTCGACGATGACAAGAGGTGTGCCGTATTCTACAGCGCCGCCATCCTCGACCAAGATACGCTTGACGGTGCCCGATTTAGGAGAGGGAATGTGGTTCATGGTTTTCATCGCCTCAACAATCAAGAGGGTCGCACCTTCACTGACTTCGCTGCCCACCGTCACAAAGGGTGAAGCACCAGGTTCTGGCTGGAGGTAAACCGTGCCCACCATAGGCGATGTCACTGCACCAGGGTGACTTGCAGGATCATCGGTTGCGGCAGGTGCACTTGCAGATGGTGTTTCAACGGCCATTGCTTGCGGTGCAGCGGCGAGTGCGGGAGCCGCCGCTTGTACTGGTGCAGGGGCAATAACCTGTTCCACTGTTTTTGACAGGCGTACGCTGAGCGCATGATCATCGCCACGCTCGCGCTCGACTTCGATTTCGCCAAGATTGTGATCTTGCAAAACTTCAGCAAGTGCCTTGATAAAGGCGATATCGTCCTCATTATTGTGCTTGCTCATAGTGTCCCTCTGATAAATGTCCCAGTCGCTTTTGTTTTTTCCAGCAGTTATACGATAACTAATGCCTTGTGAAAAGATTTGCTATATGCCTCAGTTTCATTTTTTCGGGGGAACATTCTACTCTTTTGCCAAAAAACTGTCCATAATGTGCGTCAAAGTTGGAAACTGCGTTGAATATTCACAACATAAAGGTACGCTAAATAGGATGATGGGAGAGGGTTTTGCATGAACCTTGCGTTATGGTTACAGCGGACAGCTCAAAAATATCCCGATAAAACCGCTGTTTATCTCGGGCGTCAGGGTGTTGCTACCTACTCAGACCTTATGATACATGTAAATCGATTGGCAGCGTGGCTGGCCCAAGAGGGTATAGGGCCCAGCGATCGTGTTGCAATTTATTTGCCCAATACTCCCGAATATTTGTCCTTATTTTATGGGATTTGGCAGGCTGGGGCGGTCGCGGTGCCTATCAATGCCAAGCTTCATCCAAAAGAGCTGTCGTGGATCATTGACGATGCACAGGCGCATGTTGTTGTGGTTAGCGACGAAAGCTATGAGTTCGTCAAAGGCACCATTGGCCGCTGCACAATTGTCGCTTTGTCCGAGCTACGATCCCAAATGAAGACAGAGACACTAGAACAGTTTGGCGTGGTTGAACGTGCTCCAAGTGACCTTGCTTGGCTGTTTTATACCTCTGGAACAACAGGCCGCCCTAAAGGGGTTCAAATCACCCACGGCATGGTTAAATCGATGGCGCTGAGTTATTTTGTAGATGTGGACGATGTGAGCGCAGAAGATTCAGCGATATATGCAGCCCCCATGTCACACGGTGCGGGTCTATACAACATCATGCACGTTCTGAAGGGAGCGCGGCATGTCTTTCCCACGTCAGGCCATTTCGAGCCGAGCGAAATTTTTGATTTGGCCGATTATCATGACCGCGCACATATGTTTGCCGCTCCCACAATGATCAAACGTCTCGTTGAGCACGCAAAATCAGCGGGTGTAGGTGCGCACGGACTACGTACAGTCGTCTATGGCGGTGGGCCCATGTATCTTTCTGATATCGTGGAAGCGGTTGAGGTCTTGGGCAATGTTTTTGTACAAATCTATGGGCAAGGGGAATGCCCGATGGCGATTTCTGCGCTGAGCCGCGATGAGGTTTCTGATCGCAAAAGCCCGAATTGGGAGGCGCGTCTAGCTTCTGTGGGTCGGGCGCAGTCCGTGGTCGAGGTGCAGATCGGAACAAAAAAGGGAGAGCGCCTTTCATATGGTGAAGTGGGGGAAATTATGGTGCGTGGCGATGCGGTCATGCCGGGATATTGGAACAATCCAGAGGCCACGGAAAAGACCATTCTCAACGGATGGCTGAGGACAGGGGATATGGGCGTGATGGACCAAGAGGGCTATATCACTCTCAAAGACCGCTCCAAAGACATGATCATTTCGGGCGGGAGTAACATCTATCCCCGCGAAGTTGAGGAGGTTTTACTGACACATGCGGATGTTCTTGAGGTCTCTGTCATTGGCAAAGCACATCCTGAATGGGGGGAAGACGTCGTGGCCTGTGTTGTATGCAGAGCAGGGGCCGAGGTCGGTGAGCATGACTTAGATGCCCATTGCAGAGAGAACATCGCAGCCTTCAAACGGCCCAAACACTATCTGTTTTTGGACAGCCTCCCCAAGAACAATTATGGCAAGGTGCTGAAAACGGAACTCAGAAAACTGGTGTGAAGAGCTTTCTGGAAAAGGAAGCACTCTGAATTTTTCTTCAATTTCTGAAATTGGGCCACACATGCCTATGAGCGAGGCGAATGCAGCTCTGCAATATCGTGCGCCTGGTGAGAGGGGCATTGAGTACAAAGCCTCAACGCCCCCATGTTCTAGCGGTTCATGCGGTTTTCGATCAGCTCATCTACAACGGCGGGTTCGGCGAGGGTGGAGGTATCACCGAGGCTGCCATAGTCGTCCTCCGCAATTTTGCGCAAAATACGGCGCATAATTTTTCCCGAGCGTGTTTTAGGCAGGCCGGGCGCCCATTGGATCAGATCAGGCGAAGCAATGGGGCCAATTTCCTTGCGCACCCAATCGCGCAGCTCTTTTCTCAGCTCATCGCTTGGCTCTTCGGAGGCCATCAAGGTGACGTAGCAGTAGATGCCTTGCCCTTTAATATCATGGGGGTATCCGACAACCGCGGCCTCAGAGACTTTGGGATGGGCGACAAGTGCGCTTTCCACTTCGGCTGTGCCCATGCGGTGACCTGATACGTTGATCACATCATCGACACGACCCGTGATCCAGTAATATCCATCACTGTCGCGGCGGCATCCATCACCTGAAAAATAGTAGCCTTTGTAATCGCTAAAGTAGGTTTTTACAAAGCGCTCGTGATCGCCGTAGAC
>WTIQ01000401.1:0-376 GCA_011525185.1 Paracoccaceae bacterium
CATTTGATGAGGGCGTACAAAAACGGCAACAGAACAAAGCGAGACGCTACACAGCAAGGCAAAACCCGAATGAGAAGTAAATTCGATTATTTCGTTATTTTTGCTGATATGAGGACGGGGTCTAATTTTCTCGAGTCTTGTTTAAACAGCTTTGAGACGCTGAAATGTTTAGGAGAGGCCTACAACCCAAGCTTTATCGGTTATCCTAATGAAACCGAGCTACTTGGCATGACGCTCCAGCAGAGAGAAAGCAATCCAACTGAGCTTTTAGGCCACATAAAAGATGATCAAAGCCATCTTTGCGGCTTTAGGTTTTTTCATGATCATGACCCGCGCATTACAGACGAGATTTTGTCCGAACAACGCTGTGGGAAAA
>WTIQ01000401.1:386-8959 GCA_011525185.1 Paracoccaceae bacterium
ATCAATGGAAACTCACCAATGTAGCACGCCGCAAAGAGAGCAAAATTTCATTTGATGCACATGAATTTGACACCTTTATGCAGCGACGAGCCGAGTTCTCAAATCATATCGACCGTCGTCTTAAGACAAGTGGTCAAACCGCATATCGGTTGGACTATGATGATCTGAGAGAGCTCGAAATTATCAATGGCTTGGCAAATTTTCTGGGATTAGAGGAACAATTAGACAAACTAAATCGCAACCTTAAACCCCAAAACCCATATTCGCTGAACGAGAAGGTGAGTAATTTTGAAGAGATGAAATCTTCACTCTTTGCGCTCAGCCAACAAACCGATGATCAAGCTATTCCTGATTACGAACCTCAACGCCCCGCCTTTGTTCCGCGATATATTGCCAGCGACGCTCTCAATTGCATTTTTCTCCCGATCCCTGGGGCATCAGATGCAAGCGTGGCAAATATTCTTGCTCAAAACGGCACAAAAACGGTGCACTCAAAATTCTCACAAAAAACGCTTAGAGATTGGATGGTATCGCATCCCAAGCATCGTCGTTTTACGATTTTACGACATCCACTAGAGCGGGCGCACCATGTTTTTTGTGAATATATTTTGGATTATAATAGTGACGATTTCGCACAAATCCGACGCAAGCTGGTAAATCGTTATAACGTGCCACTTCCAGATCAGGTGCAAAACATAGATCAAGACGACCATAAAAAAGTGTTTCTTGCGTTTCTCGGGTTTTTAAAGGCAAACCTTCTCGGACAGACGACCGTTCGTAGCGATCCAAACTTTGCAAGCCAAACAAACATTATCCAGGGCTTTTCACGATTCGCTCCGCCTGATGCTTTGATCATGCAAGACGACAGCGAAAGATTTTTTGACGCAATCTTTCATGCCTCGGGACTTGAGCGCGAATCATCTATCGATCTCACATCACGACATAATGGGCGTTTGTCTGATATATATTGCGCAGACCTAGAAGCAGCCTGCCGCGGTGCGTATCACAAAGACTATATTGCACTTGGTTTCACCGACTATCAGCCAATGAAACCATAAGATAGAATTAGGCAACCGCCATTTTTTGAACACCAACCAAGAGCTCGTAGAGCGTAGAGCTATCTTTATTGGCACGTAAGGTTGAGCGAAACGCCTGATCACGCAGAGTGCGAGACACCAAAGCCAACGCTTTCAGGTGATCTACACAAGGGGACGTGGGCGCAAATAGCGAGAACACAATATCTACAGGGCGATTATCCACGGATCCAAAATCAACTGGATTCTCCAAAAGTATAAATGCACCCTTCATATCAGCCACAGGAGAAAGACGTGCATGTGGAAGTGCAACACCATTTCCCACACCTGTACGGCCCAGGTTTTCCCGCTTTTGCAAAGCAGCAAATGTTTCCGATGCATCCAAACCATAGGCTGTGTGAGCCACCTCACCGAGCGTTTGCAGCAAGCGTTTCTTACTCGTCACGCTTGACAATACTTTCACAGCATCTGGTTTCAGTAATGTATTCAAGTCCATAAATGGATATTCCTTACTTTGAAGTCGTCGGTTTAAATCAAAATTTACTGGGGTTCAATCCATCCAATATTTCCATCGTCTCTCCTATATACAACATTGATTGTACTTTGGGCTTCATTTTTGAACACTAGAAATTCTGAACCAGCCAATTCCATTTGCATGACAGCCTCCCCTACGGAAATAGAGGGAATTTTGGCTTCGGTTTCAGCAATAATAACGGGCTGTAAATCTTCTGGTTCATTCACCTCACTGCTATGCTCGCCTGACAAAACATACGAGGACGCACCGATCAATTCTACAGGTTCAAGGCGCTCTTTATGATGATCCTTTAATCTCCGTTTGTAGCGCCGAAGCTGCTTGTCCAATTTTTCACAGCTGTTTTCAAATGACGCATAGATCTCGTTGTCACGCGCCTTGGCAGCTGCATTTAGCCCTGTTGAAAGGTGTATCGTAATTTCACAGACATGTTCGTGACCACTTTTAGAAAAAACGACGGAGATATCAGTCGGTCGCTGAGCATATTTCGAAACAACATCGTCTAGTGCTGATTTAACGTGCTCTTTCAGTGCATCGCCGATATTGATCTGCTGTCCGGAAATTTGATAACGCATTGGGTCTCCTTCTTTACTCTATACAGTCTTAAGGGTCGCAGTATGTCACTGCAGCGACTGTTAAAATCGATGATTAAAAATCTGGCTTAGTCTGGCATTTGGTGATCAAAATAATTTCACAGCCTATTCTTTTCATCATCGACCCCTTTATTGAACGTTAAAGTCCCCAAATCTGTCAATGACTGATTGAATTTCATAACAAGATTAATGCCATACTAAGAAATTGAAAAGTTCTGCCCGAGGTAGACCTGTTTAACCTTGGGGTCGTTTATAACCTCTTCTGATGTGCCCGACATTAAGACCTGACCATCATGCAGAATATAAGCGCGATCAACCAAATCAAGCGTCTCGCGCACATTGTGATCTGTGATCAGAACACCAATTGACCTGTCCTTGAGTTCTGACACGAGGTTGCGAATATCACCGACGGAAATAGGATCAACCCCAGCAAAAGGCTCATCAAGAAGCAAAAACTGCGGCTCGGCCGCAAGGCTGCGGGCGATCTCCACACGCCTGCGTTCCCCTCCTGATAAGGCCAGAGCAGGGGTATGTCTGAGATGGCCAATCGAAAATTCTGACAGCAATTTTTCGAGTTTCTCGCGACGTTTTCGTATGTCTGGCTCGGCAATATCAAGAATCGCTTTGATATTCTGTTCAACGTTCAGACCGCGAAAAACAGACATTTCTTGGGGTAAATATCCTATGCCCAGCCGTGCGCGACGATACATCGGCAACGAAGAAATATCCTGTCCGTTGATGCTCACCTGACCGCCTTCTGCCTGGACCAGCCCAGCAATTGCATAAAATGTAGTGGTTTTACCAGAACCATTTGGCCCCAGTAGGGCCACAGCCTCGCCCTTTTTCACAGACAGCGAGACATCGCGGATAATGAGGCGTTTTTTATAGCTCTTGCGCAGGCCCTGCACCGACAGGCCAGAAGCGGACGTGGGACTTTCTCTCATCCAAGATCACTCATCAGCGGGCGGCAACAAAACAGATCTAACCCGTCCTGTCATGACCGCCGCGCCCGTCTCTATGTCAAACTCTGCCCTATCAGAACGCACTGTATTGCCATCCTGCATGACAACTGCATCTCCTGTCATGATCAAAGTGCCGCGCGCAAGATTATAGTCCGCAGTCTCAGACGTTGCCTCATCTTCACCACTGAGCAAAAAGACATTACCTCGTGCAAACATCTCTTCCACTTCAGACCCTGATTCGCTGTAAATCAGAGTGACAAAGTCAGCATTTAAACGCGTCGATCCCTGAATAATGACAACATTTCCTGTCAATTCAGCTTCGGATTTTTCGTTATTTACAATCATTTCATCCGCAATGGCTTCGATTGGGGCATCACTATCTTCCGCCAAATTTCCAAACCCTGCCGTGCTTTCATCAGCTAAGATAGAGAGCGGTGCTGACACTAAGAGAACAAACAAAGTTGCGAAGTTGAGGTATTTCATTGCGTCGGGTCCTGCGTCTGAAGGGTCAGGCGAACGCCCCCCTTAAAATGGTAGATAAGAGGCTCATCAGGTCCAGAGCGAGATATTTCAAGCGATCCAGCCTCAAGTGTACCCCGTGGCCAATCCCCCTCCAGAGGTCCATCTAAATAAGTCCAAGTTTGATCCAATAAGGATGTGGCAGAATTGGCACTGAGATTATAACCATCAGATGTCTTTATTGTCACATCCTCTTCCATAGAAATGGTCTCAATATCTTTCATAAAGATTCCAGTTTTTGAAGACACTTTAATCAACCTGCCTTCTGGTGTCTCAATTTCAGAGATTGGGTACGACATCTCTGCGCTTGAAGCTTGGTTGGCAATGGGCACCAAGGTCTTAGCGGCCATACTGATCGCATCACCCTGTGTGCTGACACCCAAAAAATTTGGTTGTGATATTTGTTCGTCCTGCGTGCGCGCTGCAAGTTCTGAGCTGGCAAAAGGGATTTCACTAAGTTCTGGCACACCACGAGACATATAAAACATACCCGTCAATAAAAAGACCGCCAGCACGGGCATCACAACCCGTAGTGTCCGGATCATGGTGGAATGCGTGATGTTCTGCAATAAAACCAAAGTCGGTTGTTCTCCTAGTCGCTAATGAGCAAAAATATCTGTATCTGGCCATCCCTCTATATCCAGACGTGCCCTCTCGGGTAAAAAGGCAAAGCAAGAACGTGCCAAGTCCATCCTCCCTTCACGACGTAACATCGTATCTAACCTGTCCTTGAGATTATGCAGATAAAGGACGTCTGATGCCGCGTAATCAAGCTGCGCATCGCTTAGGGTTTCGGTGCCCCAATCCGACGTTTGTTGTTGTTTGGAAATATCAACATCCAACAATTCCTGCAAAAGGGCTTTTAGCCCGTGGCGATCCGTATAGGTTCGGACCAGTTTACTTGCAATTTTCGTACAATAAACGGGCCTTGCTGTGACGCCAAACGTCTTAAAGAGAGCTGCAATATCAAAGCGACCAAAGTGAAATAACTTTTCCACATTCGGATCAGCCACCAATCTTTCCAAGTTCGGCGCTGCTGTTTGCCCCTTTTCAATTTGCACAAGGTGCGCATGGCCATCGCCCGAGGACAGCTGCACAAGGCAAAGACGATCCCGACCAGGGATGAGCCCCATTGTTTCGCAATCAATTGCGACGCTTTTTCCCAGGTCCAGACCATCGGGGAGGTCTCTTTTGTATAAGTGGTTGGTCAAGGTTAATACTCTCTGAATCTAGCAGATGAACCTTAGAATGATGGGGGTTCGGGCGCAACTCCTTGCGCATGATCGGTGAATTTCAGCCATTCACATCCAAGCGCTTCAGGTTGATCACTCTGATATTTTCTGCATTGATGGTCTTTAGGGAGAGTGAGACGTGCAACATTTCAAAAAATGGCCAAGCGGGATTCCAAAGTCAGTCGACTTTCCAGATCAGTCTTTAATCGATAATTTATATGCGAGCGTTCAAAAGACTCCAGATCGGACTGCCATGATCTTTTATGGAGCCGAATTCACCTATGCAGAGCTTTTACATGACATAGAACGTCTGAGTGGATATTTGCAGTCTACGCTTATGCTGAAGACGGGTGAGCCCGTTTTGCTTTACTTGCAAAATTCGCCACAATTTATCATCTCTTATTACGGGATTTTACATGCAGGTGGCGTTGTCGTACCCGTCAACCCAATGTCGCGTCATGCCGAAGTTGCTTATCTACAAGCGGATACGGATGCGCGCATATTGATGGCAGGAGGAGAGGTTTTTGAACACGCCATGCCTCTCTTGCTGGCGGGTAAATTAGAGCAAATTTTAGTCACAAATTATGCAGAACGGGTTGATCCCGCATACGATCTGAAACTGCCCGCCTCTCTTGTGTATCGAGAAGAAGACAAAATCCAAGCCCTCGGTTGCACGCTTTGGTCTAATGCGATTCAATCTGCTCGACCACAGCCACCCGTTAAACGCACAGCACATGATCTTGCTATAATTCCCTACAGCTCAGGCACAACTGGACAGCCCAAAGGGTGCATGCATTCTCATGCCAGTACAATGGCAACAGCCGTAGGGGGCGTGCTTTGGCATCAGTTTGAAGAGCATAGTATTTCCCTTGTGACATTACCGCTCTTTCATGTCACAGGCATGCAAGGCGCAATGAATGGCCCCATTTATGCAGGGGGCACAATGGTGATCATGGCTCGCTGGGACCGAGAAGTTGCCGCTGAGCTGATCAAACGCTACCAGATTACGCGGTGGCGCTCTATTTCCACAATGGCCATTGATATGGTCAATGACCCCAAGCTGATGTCTTATGATCTCAGTTCGCTCAAGGCCATTGGCGGGGGAGGCGCTGCGATGCCGGCCCCTGTTGCGCACAAGCTCAAAGAGATGACAGGATTGGATTATCTTGAGGGCTATGGCCTAAGCGAGACAATGGCGGCAACACATCTCAATCCCCCACAGGAGCCACGGGCGCAATGCCTCGGCATTCCTGTTTTTGACGTCAAATCATGTGTATGGTCCCCCGAAAGTGGCGAGATCCTTGCCCCAAATGAAATTGGCGAAATCCTCATGGCTGGACCGCAAGTGTTCCTTGGATACTGGCGACGCCCAGAGGACACAGAAGCAGCCTTTGTGACCCTTGATGGCACCCGCTATTTCAGGAGCGGCGATATAGGATATATGGATGAGGATGGCTTTTTTTACATGGTTGACCGCTTGAAGCGGATGATCAACGTTTCAGGCTTCAAAGTCTGGCCTGCAGAAATCGAGGCCATGATGCATGCACATCCCGATATTGCCGAGGCCTGTGTGATCGGATCAACCCACCCCCGCAAGGGAGAAGCGGTGAAAGCCATCATTGTCCCCACCGATCCCGCCAGTCCTCCCAAGGCCGACGAAATCATCACTTGGTGTAAATCGATTATGGCCGCCTATAAATGCCCGAAGCTTATCGAATATATGGATCACTTACCCAAATCAGGCTCTGGAAAAGTAATGTGGCGGGCTTTGACAGACGCAGAGAACGCTCAAAATAAGCAAGGCTAAAGAAAACGTTACGGAAGTTTGCGCGATCGATATTGATCTTGAGGTCAAACCTTCGTTTCTTTGATTAAAACGGAGAAGCCCATGACACCAGACAGTTTATTTTCTTTGCAGGGTCGCGTGGCGTTAGTCACCGGTGGTGCAACGGGTATCGGAAAAATGGCCTGTTACGGCCTTGCTGCTGCGGGTGCTCGTGTCTTGACAGCCAGCCGCAAGGCTGAGGCCTGTCACGCCGCGGCAGATGAGATCAATGCACAAGGCTTAGCAGGAAGTGTCGAAGGGTTTGGCGCAGATATCTCTACAGAAGAGGGCATCGCAGCCCTTATTTCTGAAGTTAAACACCGCACCGATTGCTTGCATATCCTCATGAACAATACAGGGCGCACTTGGGGCGCCCCCTTGGGTGACTTTCCCTATGATGGATGGGGGAAAGTCATGGATTTGAACGTGACAGGGATGTTCCACCTCACTCAAGGCTTGATCGAAATGCTTCATGCATCCTCATCCGCCGATGATCCAGCTCGGATCGTCAATGTCGGGAGCGTGATGGGCGAAATTCCAATGGGAGACGGGGCCTATTCCTATGCCATGTCAAAATCAGCTGTGCATCATATGACATGTATCCTTGCAAAAGAACTCGCCGAGCGGCACATCACGGTGAATGCGCTCGCCCCTGGTCCCTTTCAATCTGGCATGACCAAATTTGCAATTGGGGATCAAGACAGCAAAGATCGCGTTGGTCAGCGGGTTCCTCTTGGTCGTGTAGGCCGCGCTCAAGACATCGCAGCCTGTTTACAATTTCTCTGCGGATCTGGAGGGTCCTATATAACAGGGAGCATTATTCCTGTCTCAGGTGGGATTAATGTCTCAACAGGACATTCCATTTTTGGGGAAGACTAAGATGGCGCATCCCGATCAATTTGCCGCCCAAGTGGGAAAGATCATTGGAACCTCACGCTGGTTCACTTTGGATCAGTCTCGTATTGACGCCTTTGCGGATGTGACCGACGACCATCAGTTTATTCATATTGATCCCGAAAAAGCAAAAGAGACCCCGTTTGGTCAAACCGTTGCGCATGGGTTTTTGACCCTCTCTATGCTCTCTGCGATGATCTACGATGCCGTCCCGCGTATCGACGGACTTAAAATGGGTGTAAACTATGGATTTGACAAAATACGCTTTGTCTCTCCCGTGCGCTCAGGTGCCCGCGTTCGGGCGCAGTTTACTCTAAAATCCTGCGATTTTTCCAAAGCGGACGAAATGACCAATATCTTTGATGTGCTGGTCGAAATCGAACATGAAGACCGCCCTGCGATTGTTGCAGAGTGGATCAGTCGCCAATATTACTCACTCTAGGACCAAAAATGCCCCAGCTTCCCCCGATCTTTTCAACATTGCGCCTGCCCGTTGTGGCCGCCCCTTTGTTCATCATCTCAAACCCAGATCTGGTGATTGCCCAGTGCAAAGCGGGTGTTGTTGGCTCCTTTCCTGCATTGAATGCACGCGAAGCCGAAGGGGAGCCACCGCTTTTGGACAGTTGGCTCAAAAAGATCACAGAGGAGTTGGATCGTTATAATCAAGCCAACCCAGATGCCCCCGCCGCACCCTTTGCAGTGAACCAAATTGTGCATCGCTCAAACGCCCGACTTGAACGCGATATTGAGATCTGTGTGAAATGGAAAGTGCCGATTTGGATCACCTCTCTTGGTGCGCGTGTCGAGGTCAATGAGGCCGCACATAGCTGCGGCGGCATCGCGCTTCACGATATTATCAACAACCGCTTTGCCAAAAAAGCGATTGAAAAAGGCGCAGATGGGCTGATTGCCGTAGCAGCAGGCGCAGGAGGGCATGCGGGTCAATTGTCCCCCATGGCGCTCATTAGCGAAATAAGAGAGT
>WTIQ01000189.1 GCA_011525185.1 Paracoccaceae bacterium
ACCATTGGACACCTCCCAAATCGTCATACCTGCCTTTGCTTCAACGCTTTTCCCGTCCAGCGTGAATGTAATTTTTTCGGACATGTCCCTTCTCCTTGCTAGAGGCCAATCCAGCTCCCGTTCTGTAGATCACAGTTCTTCCCGTTCCCGAAGGACAATCCCGACGTTGAGAGGAAAATTTGCGCCAAGCGCGTTTACGATGATGGAATTTGCGCCCGTTTGGAAAAGTTTTTTGGGAAGATGGCTTGACATTTGTTGCACCTGTTTAATAGCTACCTATCGATAGATAAATCCACGACATGAAGTCAAGAAAGGATATCGATATGTTTAAATCAGTAATAGCCGCAGCAGCCCTTGCTCTCTCTTTCACAAGCGCAACTGTTGCCGCAGAGATCAAAATCGTCCAAAACGAAGCCCTCAATTCACTCGCACCCGCCGCGCAAGAACGCTTGATCACAGCCGTAAAAGCGGCAAGCTCGCGTTGGATTGATGCCTTCAATTCAGGTAACGCCGCCGCCGCGACGGCGCAGTATGAAGCCGATGCGGTGATGACCGCAACGCCTTTTGGCACCTTTAACGGCCATGAGGAAATTCAACCCTTTTGGGAAAACCTAATCGCACAAGGCTTTGATGACGTGCGTTACATTGAGCCTAGCCTAACGGTCGTGGATGAAAACACAGCAATCGTTGCATCAAACTGGAAAATGAACAAAGCAAGCGGCATTATCACGAACCAAACTTGGGTGATGCAAGCAGACGGCACAGCGAAACTCAGCGTAGACGAATTTGCTGTAACAGGCGAGTAATCCCCTTAGAGGGCGTACCTTTGAATTAGGGTTTCCTCTCCTTAAAATCTATGGTCAATATCTGTCAAACAAGAGAGATATTGACCATTGTCTACCATTTACATGACCCGCCATGGACAGGCGAACTCTGGCGCGAAAGATCATGAAAGCTATGACCAGCTCAGCGCCTTGGGCCATCAACAGGCGCGTTGGCTTGGCGATTATTTTTCAGAAATAGATCAAAGCTTTGATCGCATTATCGCAGGCGACCTCAAGCGCCAACAAGAGACCGCTCGAGGTTTAAATATTCCAAACTTACCTATTGAGACAGATAGACGTCTAAACGAATTAGATTACTTTGGCCTAGCACAGGATTTAGAAGAAAAATTCGCCGTTCCATTTCCAGACACACAAGAGAAATTTGTTGAGCAAATTTGCACTATCTTGACCTATTGGGAGCAAGGAAAAATCACCTCACACGTGGAAAGTTACGCCGCCTTTCACAATCGGATCGAAGAGATAATTGATGAGTTTGCAAAGCGAGACGAGCGCGTGCTTATGGTCTCATCCACCGGCGTCATTGCCTCGATAGTGGCGCAGCAATTATCGGTCCCCATCGCGCATCGCAATCGGCTTTTTGTATCCATCATGCACACGAGCCTGAACCGATTTGAGCTCTCCTGTGGGATGCTGCTTCCCACTTTATTTTGTGCAACGCCGCATCTTGATCGACCCGAGCGTCATCACGCGCGCACGTTTATATAATGGTAACTGGTGAGGAGAATTTATGACGCATCTTTGGGTTCGTTCTGAACAACGCGACAATGAAAAACGTACGCCTCTTACGCCAGAAGGCGCAAAGACTCTGCTTGAACAGGGACTGCGAGTGAGTGTTGAAGAAAGCCCCCATCGCATCCTCCCTATTGCGGAATTTAAAGCCGCTGGGTGCGAAATTGTTGCCCAAAATAGTTGGACAAAGGCGCCCGACAACGCGATTATTTTGGGCCTCAAAGAGCTCCCCGAAGATGGAACCGCCCTCAGACATCGCCATATTATGTTTGGCCATGCCTTTAAGGGGCAACACTCTGGCGCGGCTTTACTCAAGCGTTTCAAAGCGGGTCAAGGCACACTTTATGATCTCGAATATTTGACTGATGAGGCTGGAAAACGGGTCGCTGCTTTTGGCTATTGGGCGGGATATGTCGGAGCGGCGGTATCACTCAAGTGCTGGCATGCGCAACAACAGGGGGAAACCTGCCCCGCACTCACGCCCTATCAAGGGCAAGAGCATCTGTTGTCAGACCTTAAACAGGACTTGAACGCCATCGCGTCTCATCCTCGACCAACCGCCTTGGTCATCGGCGCATTGGGGCGTGTGGGGCGCGGCGCAAGCGATCTGTGCACGGCGATGAACCTTGCAGTGACGCAGTGGGACATAAAGGAAACCGCACATGGCGGTCCTTTTCCAGAAATCCTAGAGCATGACCTCTTTTTCAACTGCATCTTAGCCACGCCAGAAGCCCCAGTTTTCGTTGACAAATCCGCGCTCACGCGCGCGCGTCGACTTAGTGTCATTGGCGATATCGCTTGCGATCCTGACAGTGATTACAATCCTATTCCCATTTATCGCTCTGCCACAACATGGGCTAAGCCCGCGCTCACGGTTGCAGATCCTCCGCGCTTGGACGTCATGGCCATCGATAATTTACCCTCACTTTTGCCCCGAGAAAGTTCTCAAGATTTTGCAGCACAGCTCTTGCCTTGGCTGATGAAGCTTGACAAGCTGAGCGCGGGCGTCTGGTCACGGGCTGAGACTGTCTTCAAACACAAAGTCAGGGAGGTTTAGAATGACTATTCACTGGTGTGGAACAGGCCTATCCTCTGTACCCGGTCTGCGGCTCCTCTTGTCCGAACGCGATGATGTAAAGGTGTGGAACCGCACCCTAGAAAAGGCCGAGGGAGCGGTTGGCGATCTGACCCAAAATATCGCGGCCTTCGATAAAGAAAGCATCGCGGCTGAACTGCGGCAGGGCGATATCATTATATCGATGCTGCCAGGCGACTGGCATGCTCCTCTTGCTCAACTCGCTATTGAAAATAAGGCGCATTTTGTCAGCTCATCTTACATCGCGCCAGAGATGCGCGCGCTTGATCAGGCTGCAAGGGACGCTGGGGTCACGGTGATGAATGAGATCGGCCTTGATCCAGGCATTGATCATTTGATGGCGCATCACTTGGTTGAGGCCTATCGCGCCTCTCCAGACTATGATGTTGGAAACACGATCTCTTTTCTCTCTTATTGCGGTGGCATCCCCAAGCAAGCTAATCCCTTTCGCTACAAATTCAGCTGGTCTCCATTAGGTGTTTTGAAAGCGCTGCGCTCTCCGTCAACCTCAATCCGTAATTTTGAGACCTTTCAAGTGGATCGCCCTTGGAACGCAATTTCAACTTACCAAGCCCCCTTGCCCACTCCAGAGGGCTTTGAAGTCTATCCAAACCGCGATTCCCGTCCCTTTATGGCACAATATGGATTTGATCCTCGTTGGAAAGTGAAAGACTTTGTACGCGGCACCCTGCGGCTCAACGGATGGACAGACGCTTGGGCTCCTGTTTTTAAAGAGATTGAAACGCTGAGAGGTGATACGGGCGAAGCGCGCCTCCAAGAGATGTCAAATCAGTTTTGGACCGAAAACGCCTATGAAGAGGGAGAGCCAGATCGTGTCGTACTCTGTGTCAGTTTGAAAGTAGAAAACGACCAAGGCACGTGTTGGCACCAAACCTATGCGATGGACGCTTGGGGCGATGCGCAGTCAACAGCTATGGCGCGGCTTGTCTCAATACCAGTAGCGCTTGCAGTCAAAGCCAGCACGGAAGGCCAGCTTCCGCCTGGCGTCCATGCGGCACCTGGGAATGGGGCATTGACGACGCCATGGCTCGCGCAGATTCATAAACTTGCACAACATATTGAGATCGTCGATCATATGAAAACAGCCGAGTAAAGCTCTCGCCAACATAAACAATTTTAACAGGCACAAGCTTTGCTGCGCCGCTTTTACGGAGCATCGCCCTCAGCAAGGAGATTTTCTGTGTAAAAGCTCCAAAATCTGCACTCTCGCTGGACCATTGTTGAAACTTGGTATAGCCTGAGAGCAATTTTTTTGGAGATTTTCATGAGTGTCGTATCCAAGACCTCCCCTATTTTACCACCCGATATTCAATCTCAAAAAGGGCGCACACCGCTCGTGATGCTTACGGCTTACACCACCCCCATGGCAAAACATGTGGATCAACATTGTGATATCGCTTTGGTTGGCGACAGCTTGGGTATGGTCTTGCACGGTTTACCCTCAACCAACGCTGTAACGATTGAGATGATGATACTCCACGGACAAGCTGTCGTGCGCGGCCTTAGCCGCGCGTTGGCTGTGATCGATATGCCCTTTGGAACCTATGAAGAAAGCCCCGCGCAGGCCTATCGCAATGCGGTCCGCATTCTCGCACAGACTGGCGCGGCAGCGGTCAAGCTCAAGGGGGGCATCATATGGCAGAGACCATCCGCTTTCTCACGGATCGCGGTATACCTGTCATGGCCCATATCGGTTTGACGCCACAAACCGCAACAGCGCTCGGCGGTTACAAAGTTGTCGGTCGCGGTGCAGCGGGGGAAAAACTGCTCTCTGATGCACAAAAAGTAACTGAGGCTGGCGCCTTTGCGGTGGTTTTAGAGATGGTCCCCAGCGACATTGCCGCAGAGATTACAGCTCAGATCAGCATTCCGACACTTGGAATTGGCGCAGGCGTATCGTGCGACGGTCAAGTGCTCGTAAGCGAAGATATGCTGGGCCTGTTTAATGACTTCAAACCAAAATTTGTCAAACGCTACGATGATCTTGGCACACGCGCAAGCGAGGCCATAGCCCAGTATGCCGCCGAGGTGCGCAACCGAACCTTCCCTGCTCCCGAACATAGTTTTTCAAATAAAAGCAACGTTATCACATCCTGATATGACCCAAATTTATCGCTCCATCTCTGCGCTTCAAAGCGCTCTTCAAAGACAACGCACCAAAGGAAGCCGCATCGGCGTTGTACCTACGATGGGCGCCCTGCATGATGGACATTTGTCGCTTGTCAAAGCGGCACAAAAAGACTGCGATTTCGTCATTGTCACAATTTTCGTATACCCAACACAATTTAACAACGCCCAAGATCTGACCACCTATCCAAGATCTGAAGAGGCCGATCTCGCGCTGTTAAACGACCTTCATGTCGATGCCGCCTTTTTGCCCGATGTAGAGGAAATTTACCCAAACGGGCACAGCACAAAAATCTCGCTTGATGGTCCTGCGCAGAGACTGGAGGGGGAAATGCGCCCTAAGCATTTTGATGGGGTTGCAACGGTCGTTGCCAAGCTCTTTAGCATCACTCAGGCCGAGCGCAGTTATTTTGGTGAAAAAGACTGGCAGCAGCTACAAGTCATAAAGACAGTGGTCAAAGCCCTCAATTTACCATTCAAAGTCATCGGTTGACCGACATTGCGCTAAGAGGACGGACTGGCTCTCTCATCTCGAAATCGCCTCTTAGATAAGACGACGCGGACAATCGCAACCAACCTTATTCAAGAAATACGCTTGGCCAGAGAAAGGCTCCATTTACGAGGCAAAGTTGAAGAGATACTAATACAAGGGCGCGACGCGCTTGTGAAGGCAGGCTTTAACCATGTTGACTATTTTGAGCTTTGTGACGGGCTGACCCTTCAACCCCTCTCAACCCTTCAAGAAAACGCCCGCATACTCGTTGCCGCACAACTGGGTCGGGTCCGCCTCATTGATAACATCTCTGCAGATGCTCAAGCTTAGGGTTCGAGAGCCTGTTACTTTCACTCAGAAAGACCTCTGCATAACACCCCTCCATTTAGAAATGAGGGCAATGCCTGTCTGGGTAGGAGCGAGCATGCGGTTATGAGACCTTTGAGAATTTGCCACAATGTCCATATATTTCAATAAATTACCCCAGTTATGGATAACGCTGGGCTATCGCATTGTTTTCAAGAGATATTCAGAGTTTGCTCCATGTGTCAGCACGGGTGGGCACGAATGTGCCCGCCGTGGGGCGGGCGGACACATGCTGAAATGCTCTGCATTTCAGGGGGTTATCAGGGACGTGCAGCATTTCCTGATCCATAATTGGGGTTAAGTTGAAAGTGTGAACGCGCCTGCCGAGGGGTAGGCAGGCGCAGCCAAGTGGTGCCACTGGGCGGGGTGTTTGTGCTATTATTTTCCACTGTGCAGTGGATTTTCTAAATTATTGGGTTGCTGCATCTCCCAACCGCCAAACCGCTGCGAACTTCAGCCAAACGTGCTCGAAGACTGCGCGCTCAATACAGGCGATAGTAGAGCCAGCTTGGCAGTAATGGACCGAGCCGAAACAAAAGGCTGAACACTCTTGGAAAACTGATCGCAAAACGATTGGATTGCATATGACGAAACATGATGTCCGCAGCCTTTTCAGGCTCCATGATAAAGGGCATCTTAAAATTATTTTTGTCCGTCAACCGCGTCTTTATATAGCCAGGGTTCACCAGTTGGACAGCAACACCCGTCTTTTGCAAATCATAGTACATGCCTTCCGCCAGAGTCATGAGCCCTGCTTTGGACGCGGTATATCCAATGGAGCGAGGTAAACCGCGAAATCCAACAAGACTCCCCGTAATCACGATGTGACCCGCATCTTTTTGCACGAAGTTTTGCATCAATGGCCCAAGCGTCCGCATGGCGCCCGTCAAATTGACTTCCATCATCGCAGTTGCTTGCTCAGGGTTCCACTCTTGTGCTGGCATTGGCCAATAGAGACCAGCCAAATAGACAACACCGTCCAAGTCACCAACCTCTGAAAGAGCGCGGTCCACATCCCCTTGATCGCTCACATCCACAGGACAAACCTGCGCCTGACCTGATAATCCCGAAGCAAGCATTTCAAGTTTAGCTTTATCCCGCGAAGACAGAACTAGGTCTGCGCCCGCAGCGCTCATATTTTGCGCCAAAGCGGCCCCGAGGCCCTCGCTCGCGCCGATAAGCCAATATCGTTTGCCTTTAAAGTCTCGCATGTTCCGCATCCTCAAATTCGATCTTTAAAACCATTAAAATAGCAACGACCTTCAAAAAGCAGGGAATGGCAGCATACCCAAATGATAAGGCCCAAAGCCCCTGTTCGCTGTTATCTTGTCCCACACGAAATCCATAAAATTCGACCAGTGGCAGAACAAGAACGGCGGCCAAAGCAAGTGAAAGCTTGGAGGCGAAATTCCAAAACCCAAACCCCAATTCCGCGCTATTACCACTTTGTACGAGCCGTTTTGCAAAAATTGCAGGCAAAAGGGCCAGATCCGCCCCAAGCGTCATCCCGCTCGCAAAGCAAATCAGCGCGAAAACGGACACATCCCCTTGCCCCAAGAAAAAGGCATAGGCAAAACTCGCAATCGCAAGAGACATCGCACTGAGCAAAACGCGCTTGATTTTGAACCGATGTGCAAGCGCTGTCCAAATGGGTGCAGAGCATGCAGCCGCGAGAAAAAACAGGATTAAGAGCGGCCCAGCGGCATCAGGTTGGCCCAGACGGCTTTCAACAAAGAACAAAAACAAAGTAGATGACACAGCCACAGGCGCCGTATTGAGAACGGCAAGAAACAGCATTTGACGTACCATATGGTCCTTGAATAGGGCCTGAAAACCTGACGAATTATCGGCCTCTACGTCACCTTTGTGTTGCCACTGTGCATGCATCGCCAGCAATGCAAAAAACAGTAAAATCGCAAACCCAATGGAAAACATCGAAAACGGGCGATCTGACACGGTGAGCAAGAGCGTTGGCGCAATGGCCGCAATGCAAACACCGAGCAAATTTCCTGTTTCGCGCCAGCGGGCCAAATGTAATTGCCCTGCTTCGCCAAAGGCCACCACACCTTGGGCATAAAACTTTATGCTCAAAAAGCTAAAGCCTGAAAAAACCAAGGTCAGAGTCAGGCAAAACCAGAGCACCGGCGATATCGGCGCACTGACATGAAAGAGGCCAATCATTCCAAGACTCATCACCCCGCCCCCAATCCAAGCGGGCCAGGCCCTAAGATGAGCGCTACGCGCCGCCAGCCGCCCAAACAGGGGATCCTGCACAAAGTCGATCAATCGCAAGGCAAACAACGCAAAGCCCAAAGTCGCAAGCGTCAACCCATATGTGTCGACAAAGAACTTCGGAGCATGAATATAAATAGGCAATCCTGCCATGCCGAGTAGGGAGGCAAAAAATGCATAAGAGGGTAAAGAAGCCCGCAGAGGATCGCTCATCAAGAGACCTCTGAGTGCGGAGGTGTCGGCCGTTCGCGGTATTTGGCTCCTTTCCACCACAGCTTTAGCGCCTGCCAATGGATCAATCCCAAGACCCTGCGCGACCCCAAAGGCCGCCTTAGAAGCGCCCTTAGCATTTTTCCTGTTGTGAGGTTTTGCCGTTTTCCGGTGAGGTTCGCCATAACGCCGCCGCCTGCGAAGGCTAGGTCAATCCATATGCCCAATTTATCGGGGCGAATATCAAAACGGAACTTGTACTCTCCTTCAATCGGCTGGAAGGGCGAGACATGAAAGATTTTCTTTGCAAATAAATGATCCGTCGCTTTGATGGGCCGCAAGTCCTCGTGGTGGCATAAATAAGAATGCCGATCGCCAAAGGTATTCGTCACTTCTGCAATAACAGCGCATAACTGATCATCAGCATTATGACAGAGCCAAAAACTAACAGGATTAAAGACATGCCCAAGGATTTTGGGCTGTGCCAAAAGCTGCACTTTGCCAGTAAGTTCAATCTCGTAAGATCGCAAAACATCTCTGACCCAAGCCACTCCCGTGCCTTGCTTTGGTGTGCCGCCATGGTCCCTATCATGAAGTGAAAACAAATACCCCGAGTTTCTTTGAAAGGGCCAAGGCATTTTGATGGCCGCTTCTGGATCACAGAGAATGTAGTCGATGCTATAGCGAAAGGAGTTGTCAAGATCGCCCTTGCGACCATGCCAAGTCCACCCTTCGATATAGTCAATAGAGTTCATTCAGCCGCCACCGCAGTTGCATATTTGAAATCGCTCTGCTGCACCACGTCTAATGCGCTGGACAGACCATCTTCGTGGAAGCCA
>WTIQ01000153.1 GCA_011525185.1 Paracoccaceae bacterium
GGAGAATAAATTCGTATCAGAAGCCTTTTTAAGCCAACCAATATTTCCACCTAAAAGGCTTAAATCAATTTGACCAGTTGCACGATATTCGTAATTGCCTGGGTAATATAGCGTCGTCTCTGATCCATTATCGATGCTTTCAATTATTGGGTTGTCTACCCGCGTTCCATCTACGGCGATCATGCTAGACCTGTAAACTTCGCCGTTCACCTCAATTTGAAGGATTAAATCATCTCTTGATCCTATGATTGAAAGTTTAAGATCGTGTGTGCTATTGTCTGTTAGTGATGCCTTCACCTGAAGAGATTGATCGAACAAATCAGGGGCATATTTGACTTGAGTTCCAGATACATAGTGCAAATATGGGTTATACTCAGTTACACTGGACAGTTCTTGCACAGGAAACTTATTTAACCACAAAGTGAGGGTCCGACCGTCCGCAAGCGAAATTGTCTCGGGATTGAAATTTATGCCACCAACACCCGCGCTAACGAGATTATCTGTGGCATATTTTACGTCAAATGTTTCAGTCAATACACCGTTTGGAGCAGCTTGTAAGGCTTTTCTCACCGCCACACCATCTAATTGGTATTCATAAGTTCCGGTGCTTGGATCAATATTCATTGTGCCGTACTGACCTTGCAAGGCATTGGCGCCTTCTGCAAACAATTCTGGCAATGCAAGAAGTTCAGTCCCAAACAGGACAGCACCATCAAAGCTTTCCACTCTAAGTGTGCCAAACTCATCAATAAATCGCTTAATGCGAAGTCCCGTTGATGGATCATCTTCTGTTGTAGGTATCAAAGCACCGTTTTCATCAAATGAAGCCAAAATATCGTTGAAATTTTGTTTGAGCCCCGGTCTTAGATTTTGAGAGGCTACTGCCTCCGCCATTATTTCAATGGTATAAAGATCCAGCGTTTTCAGCTCAGTATTTAGGCCATTGACGAATTGCTCAATGTTAAAAAGAGTATACTGCGACAGAGCTTTCAACATACTGTCGGCTGATTGCACGTCGAACTCCAACAAAGTCCCGCTACGCACTTCTGGTTCCGACAGCAATCCTGCCACCTCGTTGTATCCAATTTTTGACAAAAACGGTTGGCCTGTGATCACTCCTGTATCCGCATCAATTTGCAACCACCTTTCATTAAGACCTCTCCAATCGTGTTCTAGGCTGATAATTTTATACTTTACTGTGGAATTTTCGCCAAACTTTTCACTAATTTCATCTTCAGTGATCGTGGTTGATACATCATGACTGATGGGTTCCAGCAAACCATCTACGCTATCAGGCACGTCTATCGTAAAATCTTTGATTATGAACTCGTTCGTGTTTGTTATGCCATTAGCGGGATAAGCCATGAATTTCCCGGAAACACTGCCAACTTGCAAATTGCTGTTAATCTGTAGATTGTTATTTTCATCCTCATAGATCGTTAGTATCACCGTTTCGGAATTTTTTTTCTCAGCACCATACCGAGTGAACTCAGTCGTGTAGATTTCAGTAGCGTTTGTAACGGCTTTGCCGTGACTATATTGAAAAGAGCTTGGACTAACCCAAGTTGCTGCATAAAGATCATCTTTTAGCTGTCCAAGGCTTACATTAGTCTGATTGCCTTCGGAAAGTTTATTTATTCGAAACTCGACTTTGTCTGCAACTATCCTGTAAGTGTCCTGATCAATTTTAAAGATCTGCGCATAGATATCATGTTCTGAGTGGTTGGGATTGTAACTGGTCCAAGAGACGGCAAATTCATTTGGTCCAATCTCAAACAAAGTGGCGTCAAGATTTTGTTCATTTATTGTGGTGGGGATGATGAATTCATCTATTTTTTCAAGATTTCCGTTATTTTCTTTTTTCATCAAGACTAGGGAGATTTGTGTCTCATTTTTGCCATCCGAGCGAAACGACGTAGCATACAACACCATCCCATTTGATAGAAGAATACTTTCCGCGTCAAACGGAGCCTGTTTTACTTTTGAGAACACTGCGGCGGTATCATTCAACCTATCAGTGACCGCTGCGACGAGTTCTATTTCGTCAATTGATTTTTGGTCAAAATAGGACCACGCAAAAATTTTTTCATTTGCATCAAGATAAAGGACAAACGGTGCTGTTACTTTTTTCCCAGTTTCACCTGCAATAGACGTCACAGGTGTTTTAGCACCTATGCCCAAAGGTTGCCCTGAAGATGTTTGTAACACTTCTGAGAAGTCAAAACTTGCTTTGTTTTGTAAAATGCTCTGCTTGACATTCTGACTTAGGTTTGCCGCTTTTGCATATTGTTCTTTTGCTTCATTGGTAAACAGGTCTGTAACCGTTCCGA
>WTIQ01000243.1 GCA_011525185.1 Paracoccaceae bacterium
GAGGCGCGCCATGAGGGCGCTCTTGCCGATGCCCGGCCCGCCCCAGATCATGCGGATGCCGCGCGACGGCCCGCTGCAGAATTGGACGAGGTCGGCAATTTGCTCCTGGCGGCCCTTGAAGGTCTCGGTCAGCTCCTCGACGCGGGCGGTGAAGTCCTCCGGCGCCTGCTTGCTCCATTCCTTGATGGGGAACCGCTCGAGGAGCTGGGTGTAGAGGGCCTTGTCCCGGTGGTGCAAGGCGAATTCGTAGTTGAGGAAGTTGGCGGCGTCCTTCTTGAGGTCGTTGTAGAAGAAGAAGCGGTCGTCTTCCTGCCGGACGAGCAGCGGATGGAGAGGAACCGTGCGGTCGCCGTGGCGGAGGAAGGCCTGCTCGGCCTCCAGGCCGCCGGTCTCGATGGCCGCCGAAGCCGCACCCCGGGCGATGTGGCCTTGGCCCTGCGCATCGGACCACAGCCATTCGAGGGCCATGAGGGCCTCGGACTGGGCGATGGCGGCATACAGCCGTGGAGCATACTTCGCCAGGTCGGCCTCGCACTTCTCGGGATCAGGCGTGGCCCCGTGGGCATAGCCGTTCCGGAAGGAGATCAGGTTGTCGTTGCCTTCCATGAGGACAAACAGGGCGCCCTTTTTGGTTGCGGTGCGGTCCAACCCCGGGGCCAAGGGCTCGCGCCCGCCCTCGAGGTAGGCGCGCTTGGCGAACTCCCGGGCAAACATCCACCACACCCCGAGGCTCGGGGTCCGCAGGCCGGCCGCCAGCATGCCCTGGACCTCCGGCTCCACATCCTCGCCGTCGAAGACGTCCGCGACGATGGCGACGGTGTGCAGCTTCACGAAGACCTCCACCGTGTCGATCAGGCGGTGGACCTTCCGGAAAGACTCGGTTTCCTCCTCGAGTTTCTGGAGCGCGGCCACGAGCGGCAGCGGCAGGCGGTTCAAGTCGAGGTCCTCAAACGTGACGGGCTTCTTCTGGGCCATGGCAAGCGGAGTTGGACCCACAATTTAATCCCTTCACCTTGGGCCGGCTTCGTCCATTCGCTCGAGTCGAGTGGAGAGCAGGAGACCCAGCAGGGCGAAGGCGAGAAACGCGAGGAAGCCGGGCAGGAGGGTGGAGTCCGCTGTGGTCAGGACCTCGAGGCGGGGGCTGACGTTTTCTAGCCGCTGGACCTGGTCTTTCAAGACGCCTTGGAATCCGAGATAGCTGAGGAAGATGGCCACCACCATGACGTCCGCCATGGCCCATTTGGCAGAGCGAAACAGGACCAATTTTCCGAAGGAGGTTGCGCTCCAACCCGCTCCCGCGCGCCAAGCTGCTGTGGCGCCAAGCTTGAACAGTGGCACCACGATGCTGAAGAGCAGTACACCCAAGCCTGCGAAAAACGCTCCGAAGTCCTTTCCTTCGATCAGGAGCAGTCGGACCACGTCGAGGATGCTTTTGCTTTGGTAAAACAACACCTGGTCTGTGAAGAGGATGGGCTCGCCGAGCAGCTGGAATTCGAGTTGGTCGACCTTGGCTTGGATCAGGAGCATGGGCATGCTGATGCCAACGGCCAGCCACGCCATGATGCTGGCCACGGCCAGCTTGACCTCGACGTGGGAGGGCATGGCGTAGGCCATGCCCAGCGCAGTGGTGAGAAGGACCGCCAGTCCCAGCCATTTCAGCGGGCGTTGGGCCTGGTCCAACGCGGAGATGCGGGCTTCGATGGCCGTAGCAGCTGAGCTCATTTGTTCGCTTCGGTCGGGGCCTTCCATGCCCCGTCGTTGGAGGATGTCGTCGACAGCGGTATAGTCCGTTTCCCCAAAGGTTTCAGCTGCGTATTCGTCGACGGTGTCCATCAAATACGTCCTGATTTTTTCGCGGTTTTCGGGGTTGTCGAGGAAGGTCACGATGGTTTCTGCCATCGCGGGGATGTCCTTCTTCATCTGGTTGAAGACACCCAGAATGCTGGATGTGGCCCCTTGAAGGATGCCGATCAGGCTGGAAGAGCGGTCTTCATAATAGCTTTGTTCCAGTTCGGAGACCAGGGTGGTGAGAAGCCCTTCGATTTGCGCCTGAAGGGCGGCCCGATTGCCCTCTTCTAATTCGAAGTCCTCGATTTTGGCCGTGATGATGTCGCGAATCACCTCCTTCCATTCGTCGACGTTGAACAGGCCATAGCGGACCTCTTGCAGCACCGCCAAATCCTGGCGGAGCCTGGCCTTCTGTGACTCTACACTAGCGAAACGGACCGACAGGACCACCGTCAGCAGGAGGATGAGCGTCCAGAAAGCAGGAGGGAACCATTTCGGCATAGAACAAATCAAATCTCTAGGCTCGGCCTGGCCAAAGTTCA
>WTIQ01000356.1 GCA_011525185.1 Paracoccaceae bacterium
GATTAAACAGAGTGGATTTGCCCGCTCCATTGGGGCCAATAATCGCGTGTCGCTCACCTTTGCCGATCTCAAGATCAACCCCCATGATCACAGAGGTTTTGCCAAAATCTTTCTTTAAACCATCCAGTTTTAGAACCGCAGTCATGGATTTACTCCCCCAGGCCGACTTGCTTCGTCCCAAGCCTCTAAAACGTCTGGCGCAATCCTTTTACAGAGCCCAAACCCGCCCAATGCACACCCTATTAAAACGACCCAAGGCAGCAGTGAATGGGTGTCTATGGTGATCCAATAGAGCACCATTGAATGCTCTCCCGTTGCGGCATGTCTGCCGTGAAACAAAACCTCGCATAAGCCTGCGCTCGCCAGCACCGTAACCAAGGCTGGTATGGCCATTTTTGTATATGGGGAAACCAAAATTTGGGGACGTCCCCGCTGCACAATATTGGCGTGACGCATGAGAACGCCCGATAAGCCATCTGGAAAAAACATCACCGTCGCCAAGAACAGCGCGCCCAGATAAAGTTGCCACAGCTCAGTTTCTAAACTGAGGACAGTTTGCAAGAGCGTGAAGACAATGGCTCCAACAATCGGGCAAAAGAACACCCCTATTCCACCCAAAAACGTAATAAGCAGAATTGAACCCGATGTGGCAAGGTTCAGGTTTTCCTCAGTCAAAATCTCAAAATTGATTGCGAAAAGCGCGCCTGCAATTCCACAAAAAAATCCCGAGGCGCAGAAGGAATAATAACGCACCCAACGGGCGGAATATCCCAAAAATTCAGCCCGTTCTGGATTGTCTCGTACTGCATTGGCCATGCGTCCGATTGGAGTGCGTGAAAAGAGATACATCAAAAATGCAGCCAGCAGGAGCCAAAAGGCGGTTAGATAATAGACCTCAATCTGCGTAAAGAACTCGACTTCAAAAAACGGCATCATGTAGGTGCGATCCCCACTGATCCCCTCTTCCCCGCCAAAAAATGCCACGATTATAATGGAACAGGCAGCGATCAATTCGCCAACGCCAAGCGAGATCATGGCAAAAACTGTCCCCGCCTTGCGTGTCGAAAAGCTCCCTACAATTGAGGCCAAGCCAAGGCCAAATAGACCGCCAAATATGGGCAATAATGGCAACGGAACAGGAGCTTCGTTCACCTCTACGTAGTTCATGATATGCACGCACATGAAACCGCCAACACCCATATAGACCGCATGACCAAAGCTCAGCATGCCCCCCTGCCCCAAAAGCATGTTGTAAGCGAGCGCAAACACGATCGTAATCGCCATTTGGTTCATAATGGTCAAAGCGCTGTTTGAGGGAAACACCGTTGGAAGGGCCAGAAGAAGTAGCGCCGCCAAGAGCCAAGGGAGCACCGATGCAACAGAGAACATTGTTGCAGCTGTCGAGGACCGAGAGTGAGCTGTCTGTGTCATACGTCACGCTTTCCAAATAGACCATAGGGCCTAAAGACGAGGATCAGGATCATCAAGATATAAGGGAGGATGGGTCCAATTTGCGGTAACGTCATGGTCCAAATATCACGCAATGCACTCTCGGACATGATCTCAGGTTTTTCCAGTCCAAAGAAAAGCAGGATGCTTTCAAACTCAACGTTATAAGAGGCTGCAAAAGTGGTGAGCCATCCGATTAACAGTGATGCAATGAGCGCGCCCCAGAGCGACCCAAGACCGCCAATCACAATGGTCACAAACACAATCGATCCCAAGAGGACAGCCATGCCTGGGAAGGTTCCCAAGACGGGTCCTGCGATCACTCCTGCGACCCCAGCAAGAGCTGTTCCAACACCAAACACACCCATGAACACCAAGGGCACATTATGGCCAAGTGCCTCAACAGTGCGCGGATAGCTCAGTGCCGCTTGGATGACCATACCAACCCGCGTTTTGGTCAACACATAAAGCAGTCCCATAAAAATGCCGACGGAGACAAAAATCATAAAAACCTTATAGGCGGGTACTGAGTTGCCTCCGATGGCAAAGGCTGCAAATTGCAAAATCTCTGGCTCTTCGTAGGCCATTTGGTTTTTGCCCCAGAAAAATTGCACAACTTCTTCAATCAAGAGGGCCAGCCCAAAGGTAAAGATCAATTCAGGAACATGCCCGTATTGATGGACGCGTCTGAGGCCATATCGCTCTACTAAGGCGCCTCCGATCCCAACAGCAAGCGGTGCAATAACGAGCCCCGGCCAAAATCCAATATACATACTGATCTGATAGGCAAAATAAGCGCCCAGCATATAAAAACTCGCATGCGCAAAGTTTAACACACCCATCATAGAAAAAATGAGGGTAAGGCCACTTGAAAGCATGAACAAAAGCAAACCAGTAACGAGACCGTCAATGATATTGATCGCGATTAATTCCATGTAATCGTGACCCCCTTAACAAGTAATTTTGATTGCAAATACCCCGAGCGCAGACGAGGCGCTCGGGAGAATGTCCTAGTCTTTTAGGGACGCTTCATCTTGCAGGAGGTTGGGCTATTTGCTGAAGCCATTTCCACCATGCTTGTTGAATAAATACCATATGGAGAGTTATCCAGAGGATGTTTCATATCTTCGTCTGTATGAACACCAACATGTACGTTCTGGATTGCTTGGTGATCGTCGGGCCGCATAAAGACCTTACCACCCCATAGAGAGTCATGCTCCATGCCTTCTAGCGCATAGGCAATTTTCACCACATCTGTCGCACTGCCCGCCTCATCAATGGCGCGCGCCAGCATTTCCACTACATTGGTGATCCGCGCCTGTGAAATATCATGGTCTGGATATTTCGCATTGAACTCCTCTACATATTTGCTCATCCGATCAGAGGCTGGCGGGTTTTGAAATCCTTCCCCAACAAGGTAAATTGAGCCTTTCCCAGCTTCCCCGAAGGTGCGCGTAATACCATTAGAAGCCGCATAATAGGTGTAGATGGGACCCTCAAAGCCAGCTTCGATGATGGCTTTACCCAAGCCCACCATATCAGACCCCCAGTTTCCAGTGATCACCGCATCCGCTCCAGAGGAAACAATCTTACGCGCGTAAGGTGTAAAGTCTTTAACTTTGCCAATCGGATGCAATTCATTGCCAACGATTTCGATATCAGGGCGCTTGGACGATAGGTCACGTACAGCAGCGGCAGCAACGGCTTTGCCAAAGGAATAATCTTGACCAATAAGGTAGACCTTCCCAAGCTCTTTATTCTGCGCCATGACATCTGTCAAAGCATCCATTTTTATGTCCGCGTTGGCATCAAAACGGAAATGCCAGAAGTTACACTTGTCATTTGTCAGCGCTGGATCAACGGCCGAATAATTCAAAAACAGCACCCGGTTGTCTGGGTTGCGGCGATTGTGCTTGTCTACAGCATCTGTAATCGCGTGCGCGATACCAGACGAGTTTCCTTGGGCGATGAATTTGATGCCTTGGTCAATTGCAACCTGAACGTTAATAAGCGATTCTTTTCCACTCATTTTGTTATCAAAGGCTACGATTTCAAACTCCTGACCGCCCAAAACGCCGCCTTGCTTGTTGACGAGCTCCTCCGCCGCAAATTTGTATTCAGCCAATCCATTTGAACCCGTTGTCGCAAAAGGGCCCGACAGAGGATCAATAAACGCAATCTTTACGGTATCGGCAGCCGCACTGAAGGCACCAACCGCTGTCGCCAGCATTGTCGCTGACATCAGTTTTACAAGTTTTTTCATAATTCTCTCCCGTTTAAACGCGGGCTTTGCCCGTCATGTGTTATTAAAAAGTGAAACAGAGCCAGCACAGCTGTCAAGTCTTATGCGCAGCTCAAAGGCCAAGATTGACCCTGTTCCGTAACGTCTACAAAACTTCGAAAAGACCCGCAGCCCCCATGCCGCCCCCGACGCACATGGTGCAGACAACATATTTTGCTCCAACACGCTTTCCTGCAATCAATGCGTGTCCCACCATCCGCGCGCCAGACATGCCGTATGGATGCCCAACGGAAATTGCACCGCCGTCAATGTTCAAAAGCTCGTTTGGGATCCCCAATTTATCGCGGCAATAAAGAACCTGCACCGCAAAGGCTTCATTTAATTCCCAAAGCCCAATATCATCCATCTTAAGCCCGTGAGCTTCGAGTAATTTTGGTACCGCAAAGACAGGTCCAATTCCCATCTCATCAGGCTCACAGCCAGCGGCCATCACGCCAATATATCTTCCAAGCGGTTCTAATCCGCGCTGCTCTGCGAGCTTTTCGTTCATGACCACCGCTGCAGAGGCCCCATCAGACAACTGGCTTGCATTCCCCGCGGTGATATAACCGCCCTCTTTGATGTGGATCCCATCCTTGAAAACGGGCTGCAACCCATTTAACCCCTCAAGCGTAGTGCTTGGCCGGTTTCCTTCATCTTTTGATAAAGTAACTTCATGCTCTGAAATTTCCTTGGTTTCTTTGTCCTGAAATTTCATCACTGCATCCATTGCAACGATTTCCTCGTCAAAATGACCTGCTTCCTGTGCCGCATGGGTGCGCCGTTGGGATTGCAAGGCGTATTCATCCTGAACCTCACGGCTCACGTTATAGCGCGCCGCAACGGTTTCGGCCGTTTCCAACATCGACATGTAAATTTCAGGCTTGTGCTCAACCAACCATGGATCACGCCCCATGCGCATGTCAGGTGTTTGCACCATCGATATGCTTTCAACACCCCCTCCTATCACAACATCCATGCCATCTGTCATGACTTGCTTGGCCGCAGTGGCTATTGCCATCATGCCGCTTGCACATTGACGATCCAACGACATGCCGCCCACCGTTACAGGCAGTCCCGCGCGAATAGCAGCCTGCCTCGCAATATTGCCCCCTTGATGCCCCTGCTGTAGCGCAGCTCCCATAATACAGTCGTTGATCTCGGCGGGATCGACCCCCGCGCGTTCAACTGCATGTGAAATGGCATGCGCGCTGAGCGCCTGCGGCGTGGTTGCATTGAAAGCACCGCGATACGCTTTCCCGATTGGCGTTCTCGCTGTGGAAACAATTACTGCGTTTGTCATGATTTATCCTAACTTGTACTTACATATGAACACATCAGAACCCCCGTTCTGATGCAATGATCTCGGCGTGGTAGCCGTAATCTCCTAACCATTCGGTCGAAACCTGCGCTTTTTTGAGGAAAAAGCCCATATCAAAGGCGTCTGTCATGCCAATACCACCATGCATTTGCACGCCTTCAAGCACGGCCAGTTTGGCCACTTTAATCGCTCTTGCTTTGGCCAGTGAGACCGCAAGGCCCGCTTGCTCTGGGTTTTCGTCCATCATGCGGCCTGCGTTTAAAACAGCCGAGGCACTTACTTCCGCTTCACACCACAGGTGCGCTGCACGATGCTGGAGAGCCTGAAAGCGTCCAATTTCAACGCCAAACTGTTTGCGATCTTTGAGATATCCAAAGGTCATCTGCATGGCACCATTTGCAACGCCCATCATTTCAGCCGCAAGGACCGTTTGACCTGCAAAAAGCGCAGGGCGTAAAACGCGCCAGGCCTCATTCTGTTGACCGACTATATCCTCCCCCGTCACTTCCACATTAGAAAGAACGAGGCGAGCGGCGTCACTATGATCGACCATTGCTTTCTCTTGTTGTTCTAATCCCGCTTGCTCGGCCCCAATCGAAAACAGAGTTAAGTCGTCAGGCCCGTCACCAGTGCGGGCCAGCACAAGGAGCCGACCTGCCCCGCCTGCCTGAACCACAAATGATTTTTCACCATTTAACCTAAAGCCATTACCATATGGCTCTGCGCGCGTTTCAATGTGGCTTGGGTTAAATTTTTGCCCCTCGTCCAGTGCTAAGGCATAGGTGAGCTTTCCCTGTGAAATCTGCTCCAAACTCTCTTTGTGAAGATCAGCAGACGCTGTCTTTAGGGCAGTTGCCGCAATCACAGAGGTTGAAATAAAAGGCGTGATTGCGAGGTTTTGGCCAAGCGCTGTCCCAATGAGCGACGCGGCGGTCACGCCCATGCCAGAGCCACCAGCCTCTTCTGGGACAAGCACACCTGCCAACCCAAGTTCAGCCATTTCAGACCAAAGCGCTGGGTTCTGCGTCTCCCCCTTATCTCTCAACGCGCGAAACGTTGAGACGGGAGAAGCGGCTGCAAGCATTGCCTGAACAGTGTCGCTTAGAAGTGTCTCTTCGTCTGTGTAAACCAACATCTGAACTGTTCCTAACCCGGCAATCCCAAGATACGGCGAGAAATGATGTTGAGCATAATTTCAGATGTGCCCCCTTCGATTGAATTTGCCTTTGTCCGCAGCCAATCGAGCGCCATCGGACCATGCGCTCCGTCCGTATCCAAGGCCTCAGTGCCACGGGCTGACATCATCAGCTCATAGCGCTTTTTGTTCAGTTCTGTTCCCATATATTTGAGCATGGCAGAGGCATCACCCGCGCCCTGACCCGCCTCAGATTGATCTTTATAGCGTTCAAGCGTCAAACCAATCGACAAAGCATCAATTTCATAATCCATCACGGCAGACCGCAAAGAGCTGTCCAAACCGCCGTCCTCAGTATCACTTTCTGCCAAGACCGCCCCCAGAGCGCGCCCGCCAAATAACCCTTGGCCGCCTGCACTTATCATTTGTCGTTCATGGGTTAGGAGATACTTTGCAATATCCCAGCCGCGGTTCTCTGTGCCAAGGAGGTTTTCCTTGGGCACTTTGACCTCATCAAAAAAAGTCTCACAAAAAACAGAGGCGCCCGAGATCAACTTAATGGGTTTCGTGCTGACACCTGCGCTTTTCATATCGATCAGAAGAAAACTAATGCCTTTCTGTTTTGGCGCGCTGCGATCGGTTCGCACAAGTGCAAAAATCCAATCTGCCTTGTCAGCATAAGAGGTCCAAATCTTTTGCCCCGTTACGACATAATGATCCCCGTGATCCTCTGCCTTGGTTTGCCACCCCGCTAAATCTGATCCCGCACCGGGTTCTGAATACCCCTGACACCATCTGATGTTACCCTTGATAATGGCGGGTAAATACATTTTTTTTTCCCCTTCAGTGCCAAATTTAAGAAAAGCTGGTGCGAGCATCCATATTCCAAAGCTCTGTAAAGGGGGACGCGCCTGAATACGGCCCATTTCTTCGGCCAAGATTTTTTCACGTGCGCGATCTAAGCCACCTCCGCCATAGGCTTTGGGCCATGTCGGAGTTGTTATGCCAGCGAGAACGGCATTTTGCAGCCATTGCTTTTGTGCTTGCGATTGAAACGACCAATTCCGACCGCCCCAGCAAATAGCGGCTTCTCCCGTATCACCATCGCGCATCTCTTGAGGACAATTTTCGTCCAACCAAAGCCTGATACGATCCCGGAAATCGTCTTCGCTCCCTTGCATCCAATCCATTAGGCCTTCCCCGTGTCACGATACCGCTACGTTACAAAGCATGGCACTCCAAATTTCAATTGACAAGTCAGCATGGGCTCGCGTCACTAGTGACGACACGTCGCAAAATTTCAAATGAGGATAACATGAGAGCTATTTTGAGCACAGCAGTTGGCGGCCCAGAGACGCTTGAAATCACATATTTGCCTACTCCAACACCACAGCCAGATGAGGTTTTGATCGCTGTTAAGGCGGCTGGGGTAAACTTTCCCGATACCTTGATCATTCGCGATCTCTATCAACTCAAGCCGCAACGCCCCTTTGCACCAGGCGGTGAGGTCTCTGGGGTCATTGAAGCCGTTGGTGAAACTGTGAATGGTTTTTCAGTGGGCGATCGTGTTCTGGCCATTCCTGGTTTTGGAGGCTTTGTTACGCATTTGTGCATCCATGCGAGCAAAGTGATGAAGATACCAGATAGCATGCCTTTTGATGAAGCGGCATGTTTCATCTTTACCTACGGGACATCGCATTACGCCCTAAAGGACCGGGGCCTCATCGCTAAAGGGGATAAAGTTTTAATTAGTGGGGCCGCTGGGGGCGTTGGCGTTGCCGCCATCGAAGTTGCCAAAGCCTATGGCGCGGAGGTCATTGCCGCGGTCTCTTCAGAAGATAAGGCGGAATTTTGTCGCTCAATAGGTGCTGATGATGCGGTGATCTATCCAAAATCGATGGACAAAGATGCGCAAAAAACGCTTTCAACTGATATAAAATCGCGGACAGGATCGCATGGTTTAGATATCGTCTATGACGCGGTTGGCGGTGATTATGCGGAGCCGTTGGTGCGCGCAATGGCGTGGAATGGTCGCTTCCTTGTTGTTGGCTTCCCCGCCGGCATCCCCAAAATTCCATTGAATCTGACGCTCTTAAAGAGCTGTCAAATCGTGGGTGTCTTTTGGGGCGCCTTTACCATGCGCGATCCAAAACAACACCAAGACAATCTTGCTGAGCTTTTCACCATGTATGCGCGAGGGCAAGTAAAGCCCCGAGTTACAAAACATTTTTCCTTTGAAGAGGCAGGTAACGCCATTCAATATGTTGCTGACAGGCAGGCACTAGGAAAAGTCGTGGTAACGATGGATTAGTGCATGTTCCGCAAATCATGGCGCTTTGCGATGCAACATGAACCCTCCTTGATCAACCTGTCAGGACGGCTCTGGCAAGTGATGGGTATCGTTGAACCCGCGCACAATCATCCGCTCGCCATCAATCACAACGCGGGAAATCGCACCATTATTTGAGCCTAAAAATGAAAACGCATCGGCCCCCGTTGCCAGAGAAAGGGCCGCGCCAATCACACCACCATGCACAAAAACCGCCACCGTCTGATCAGGATGAGCCTTCGCAATCTGCATCAACCCACGGCGCACACGGGTCTTAACCTCTAAATTTGTCTCTGCGTTGGGAATAATGCCCCATTCTTGGCTGGCTTTAGACTTCAGGAAAAGGGGGTGTTGCTCTGCAACTTTTTTTCGGTAGAGACCGCCATCCCAGTCCCCCAAACACACTTCCCGCAAGTCAGCGATTTCAACGGGTGTTAGAC
>WTIQ01000207.1 GCA_011525185.1 Paracoccaceae bacterium
ATGAATTTATGCGGCATCTTATTTGATACGATACCAGTCAGAGGCATTCCAAAGTTCGGAATCCCATGTGTTCAACACAACACCGCCCAGAGATTTTGCGTGGGCAGAGACGCGACCACGGTGCACAAGCGGAACAATCGTATAGCTGTCTTTTGTCAGCATATCGTTGAGCTTAATGCCAATTTCACCACGCTTGGCAAGGTCCCCTGTTTGCGCCAATTCATCCAGCATTGCATCATAGGCAGGCTCACAAAACCGGTTGATGTTACTCCCTGGCCACTGGCTTTCCGGTTTTGGCTCATTGCCGCAGCGATAGGCGGACAAATACGCTTGGGGATCGGTTCCGTTAAACGTATTGGCATACATTTCAACATCGGCATAGAACTTCTGGAACGTATCAGGCGAGCCTGGATCACCACCAAAGAAGACGGATGCGTTCAAATTACGCAGCTCTGTTTCAACGCCAATTTGGGCCCACCATTCTTTGATCAGGGCTTGGAAATCCTGCCGCACGGCGTTGGTTGATGTTTGATAGAGGATCGAGAGACGCACGCCATCTTTCGCGCGTACGCCGTCACCGCCACGCTTCCAACCTGCTTCATCGAGAAGCGCATTGGCACCAGCAATGTCTTGGCTCATGCAAAAGTCATTTTTTGCGGCATAAAGGTCGGGAGCTGGGACCAGATCACAGGTCACTTTACCCGCTTTACCATATCCTATTTCCACCAAAAGCGGACGATCGATCGCCATTGAGAGCGCTTTTCTGACGTTCATATCCGTCAAGAACGGATGGGGTGCTTTACGTGTAGAGCGCGTATCCGCGTCCAGAGCAGGTGATGGATCGGTGAGGTTCATCTCAAGGCGCTCTACCAGTGGACCAAATCCAGCAATCGCAACACCCTTGCCTGCTTCTTCCATTTTTGCAATCACATCAGGTGCAAGCTGAAGGTTCCACGCATAGTCAAACTCGCCCGTTTCCAAAACGGAGCGTCCCGCGCCCAACGCATCTCCGCCCCCTTTAAAGGTCAGGGTCGCAAACGCAGGCTTAGAGGCATCGCGATAATTGTCATTGGCCTTCATTTGAATGACGTCGTTGGGACGGAATTCTGTCACCACAAAGGGACCAGTTCCGATAGGTCCAAAGTTTTGCTCAGTGCAGTTTGGCGCAGCGGCTCCCTTACAGTTTTCAAACTGCGCTTTTTGAATGATAGGGCTGGTGCCACCAACGAATGGGCCATATGGGTTTGGCATCGGCATGCTGAAGCGGACAACAATGGTCCGATCATCTGGCGTTTCGATAGACGAAATGTTGTCGAATGCCTCTAGCTGCGCGCAACCCCCATTCGGGTCCATGCAGTAATCAGCGGTGAATTTGACATCGGCAGAAGTGACTGGTGATCCGTCTGACCACATTATGCCCTGTTTCAGCGTCCAAGTGATTGACTGCAAATCACTGCTGACACCACCATTCTCCACGGTTGGCACACTCTCTGCAAGATAGGGCACCATTGCGCCCGTTTCATTGTAACGCGCCAGAGGCTCGATCACCAAAGATGCAGATTCGA
This sequence comes from Paracoccaceae bacterium, assembly GCA_011525185.1. Taxonomy (GTDB): domain Bacteria; phylum Pseudomonadota; class Alphaproteobacteria; order Rhodobacterales; family Rhodobacteraceae; genus LFER01. Next base: position 1,566 of record WTIQ01000207.1, read on the forward strand.
TGTCTTTCGTCCCTCCGGATAAATAGGGGTTTAAAATCGAAGGGGCCTGCCAGTAGATGATGCTGACATTGCCATCCGATCCTCTTTCGGCAAATGCTGCGGACGAAAACGCAAGCGTGCTTGCTACTCCGAGCATAAGAGATTTCAGTTTCATAAATCGTCCTCCTAGTTGACATATTTTTTAAATGGCGAACCTATTAAATTCGCTTGGGCTTGCGATCCAATAGTAGCATCAAAAAGCCAAAAAAGGCGCGCCCCATGCTTTTGTATCGAAGCAGAGTTTTCAGAAATTGCAAGTGTTTAGGCTGATGTTTTTGGTAATTCATGCGAATTTCATTGATTGACAATTCCATCGCTCCATCGCTAGCCTTCTTAGATAGGCATAGGGAATTAGACGAATGATAGACGCGAAACAATCAGCAATTGCAGAGTTCAAAAATCTTCGCGTCGAGTTTGAGACCAAGGACGGCACTGTCGTCGGTGTGGAAGATGTAACTTTTTCGGTCAAGCCAGGAGAAACGGTCTGCATTGTCGGCGAGTCGGGCTCAGGAAAATCGGTGTCCTCACTCTCGATGATGCGTCTTGTCGAATTTGGTGGCGGTAAGATTGCAGGAGGCGAGCTGGTTTTTGATCGTAAATCAGCGGGGCCAATTGATGTCTCTCAAGCGGATCAATCGCTGATGCGCACCATCCGAGGCAATGAAATTGGCATGATCTTTCAAGAACCTATGACAGCGCTCAACCCTGTCTTTACAGT
>WTIQ01000237.1:0-4455 GCA_011525185.1 Paracoccaceae bacterium
ACCCAATCAGCAAAACCAAAGACCCGATCAGGGGCAATTCCAAAAGCCGCTGTTTTATCCGTCGCAGAGGAAAGCGCTGCAAATTGCGCAGCAGGGTCTTTGACCTGCTCGGCCATCCAGTCAAACGCGGTTTTTGCGTTGCTCATTGTTTCAATCGTGATGAAGGTTTTTGACGCCACAATCACCAAAGTGGTTTGGGGATCCAAATGCTTCAGCGTATCATGAATATGCGCTCCATCCACATTAGAGACATAATGCAGAGCTGGTCCATCATGGTAGGGCGCAAGGGCCAAGGTTGCCATAACCGGACCAAGGTCTGAGCCGCCAATGCCGATATTGACCACATCGGTGATCTTGCCACCCTCGCCACGATATGCCCCCGAACGCACAGCTTGTGCAAAATGCGCAAGCCGATCTCGGGTCTCGCGCACGTGGGGCAAGACGTCCTCTCCCTCGACCAAGACGGGAGCCCCACCAAAATCGCGCAAAGCCGTGTGCAAAACGGCACGATCCTCGGTCGTATTGATTTTGCGTCCTGTAAACAATTCCTCCCGCTTCGCCTCAAAAGAGACAGCGGCAAGCAGCTCAATCAATGCCGCGCGTATCTCTGCATCAATTCTTGTTTTGGAATAATCAAACCAAAGCCCCATCGCCTCAATCGAAAAGGATTTAGCCCGCAAAGGATCCGCAAAAAGATCAATGATTGTACGATCTTTGGTTGCGCTGTTCAATGTCCTTAACTGTTCAAACATTTTAAAAATCCGCTAATCTAGGCTGACCAATGAACGGTCAAATTCTCCATCACCGCCCGAATGGGCGCGGTAATTGGCGGGAGCGACTTTGCCGCTTCAAACGCCTGTTTTTTGGCCTCTCCAAACATAATGACATGTTTGTGTGTCGCACTATTGAGCGCAGAAGCAGAGAGCGTGATACGCGCCTCATGCGTCGCCTCGGCCCGCATTGTGAGGACGCTGGGAGCCTCTGGCGCAAGCGCTTCGGCTAAATTGTCGCCCTCTGGGAAAAGAGACGCCGTGTGCATATCCTCCCCCATGCCGAGCAAAAGCACATTTAAGGGCAGAACAGCATCAATACGATCCCGCACTGCGCTGATTCCCTCCTCTGGGGTTGGCTCCTCCACATAAAGGGGCACAAATTTCGCCCGCGCGGCCCTATTCACCAACAGGCGCTCGCGCAATAATTTCGCATTTGAACGTGGATGGGTGTCAGGCACCCAGCGCTCATCCCCCAAAATGATCCGCACGCGATCCCAAGCGAGATCACATGCGCTTAATCGATCAAAAATCGGACCGGGCGTCGTTCCCCCCGGCACAGATACGGTTACAAAATTCTGTTTCGTGAGGTCTAGAGCAATAACCTCGGCCAAAGTCTCACTCACCGCAGCATAAGCCGCCTCTCTCGTCTCATAGGCAATAAAACGGCTCATAAAGCGCGCCACTTCCGGTTATCACGATGAAGCAGCATCAAAGCATCATCTGGCCCAGACGTGAGCGCATCATAGGGTTTGGGAACGTCATTTCGCCTCTCCCAGCCCTCAATAATCGGGTCAGTCCATTCCCATGCCGCCTCAACCTCATCCCCGCGCATAAAGAGCGTTTGATTACCACGGATCACATCCATGATGAGGCGCTCATAGGCATCAGGAATGTCATCTGCACTGGGACCAAGCGCTTCTGCAAAGGTCATATCAAGAGGAACTGTGACAAGGCGCATACCCCCAGGGCCTGGCTCTTTGATTGTAACATCCATTGTTATTCCTTCATCAGGTTGCAACCGAATGACCAGCGTATTGCTCTTTTGCCCAGAATCGGCCTCAAAAATGGAGTGCGGGGGTTCTTTGAACACAACGGCGATTTCAGAGACGCGCGACTTTAGGCGTTTGCCGGTACGCAGATAAAAAGGCGTCCCCGCCCAGCGCCAATTTTTGATATGTGCTTTGAGCGCAATATAACTCTCCGTCCGACTGGACCTGTTACCGACCTGCTCCCGATAATCAGGGACAGTCTCTTTTGCCGCGTATTGTCCGCGCACAATATGATGGGGCGGCACCTCATCAAGCGCACGAATGACCTTGAGCTTTTCATCGCGCACAGCATCTGGTGAAAATTGCGAAGGAGGTTCCATCGCGATCAGGCACAAAAGCTGCATAAGATGGTTTTGCACCATGTCACGCATTGCACCAGATTTATCGTAATAGTCTCCACGACCCTCGACATCGATCTGCTCGGCAACGGTGATCTGAATGTGATCAATGTATTGCGCATTCCACAGCGGTTCAAAGAGCATATTTCCAAACCGCACCGCCATCAGGTTTTGCACTGTCTCTTTGCCGAGATAATGATCTATGCGATAAATCTGGTCTTCGCGAAAATGATGCGCGAGTGTCTGATTAAGCTCGCGTGCCGACGCCAAGTCCCGACCAAATGGCTTTTCGACCACGACACGGCTTTGATCATCTGCGATGCCAAATGTCTTGAGCCGCTCGGCCAAAGGGCCAAAAAGGGCTGGGCTCACCGAAAAATAAAAGGCTCTGACACACTCGCCGCGCATCATGCCCTTAAGATCATCCCACCCATCGCTGCCCATTGCATCTATTTTCACGTAGCGCACATTTTCCAAAAAGGCTAGCAACATTTCAGATGCAAACTCGATCCCTGCAAATTCGTTGATTGAGGCGCTGACCACATCCAAAAATCTGCTGGTGTCAAAATCAGACCGTGCAGCGGCGATGATTTGGGCAGATTTCGGCATTTGACCTGAAACAAATCGACGAAAAAGTCCAGGTAAAATTTTGCGTCTGGCAAGATCTCCTGTCCCTCCAAACACGACCAGATCGAAAGCTTCAACTGGAATGACGCGTGAAACCATGCTGTTCTTGTCCCTTAAAGTGCTCCTGACCTGCGGCATCCATACCAACATAATGCCAAATCACGAACAGTTATTATATTGTTAGCGCTATCATTTTGTCGTCTATCCGAATTCTTTTTGCTTGTACAGACGTCCTATTGCTTCACAATTACGCGACTTTTTAAAACAGACTTTGCGTTTTGGCCTCAATAAACATAGATGGGGCAAAATAAGGAGAGGTTCGTGAAAGACACCGACGATATAACCCGTAAAAAGTTTCGTGATCCATTTTACACCTTGGATGGATCACAGCGGGCCTCGGTCCCCTTCGAGAGGATGAAGACGCTTTGGTTCAACACTGGCACCTTGTGCAATATTGAATGTGCAAATTGTTACATCAAAAGTTCGCCAACAAATGACGATCTCATCTATCTGACACAAGATGATGTTGCACACTATCTGGCAGAAATGGATAGCCTTCACATCCGCGCTGAGGAAATTGGGTTTACAGGTGGCGAACCATTTATGAACCCAGAGATGATATCTATTACAGAACAATGCCTTGTGGCAGGTTACCCCGTTTTGGTTCTCACCAATGCCATGCGTCCTATGATGCGCCCCTCCGTAAAAACAGGTCTGTTAAAATTAAACGAAACTTATCCAGGCCAACTCACCTTGCGGATTTCTTTGGACCATTTTGACCGCGACATCCATGATCGCGAACGCGGGAAGGGCAGCTATGACCTTACCTTAGACGGGATGCGTTGGCTAAGCACCCATAAATTCCAAATGCATGTGGCAGGACGGGCCGATTTTGCAGAGAATGAAGCCAGCGCGCGCGAAGGGTACGCGGCACTCTTTGCGCAAGAAGGCTTTTGTGTTGACGCCTTTGACCCAAAACAAACCGTTGTCTTTCCAGAAATGGATGAAGCCCGAGACGTGCCCGAAATCACGACGGCGTGCTGGGACATCCTCCAAACGAGTCCGAACGCATTGATGTGCAGTCATTCGCGGATGGTTGTGAAACGTAAGGGCCGTGAAAAAGCAAGCGTTGTGGCATGTACCCTCCTGCCCTATGAGGCCGAGTTTGAGCTTGGCCCGACTTTAGATGAGGCGCGAAAAAGCGTTTCACTTAACCATCCCCATTGCGCAAAGTTCTGCGTTCTTGGGAAAGGCTCCTGCTCTGCGTAAGCATCGAGACGTGGAATAAGCGGTCACTTGCCCTTGAAATCTGGCGCGCGTTTTTCGTTAAAGGCGCGCACGCCCTCGCGACGATCCTCGCTTTGCACGGTGCGATTATAGGCCTCAATTTCAAAGGCCAAGCCATCAGAGAGCGACATTTGACCCCCGCGGTAAATTGCCTGTTTGGCCTGTCGCACGGCAATCGGCGCATTGGCCGCGATAAGCTCCGCCTTTCGCAAGGCGCCCTCTTGTAGCTCTTCTGGGGAAAAGAGCGCATTGACCAATCCCCAAGCCTGCGCGTCGATGGCACTAAATGGCTCGGCGGATAAAATCAGTTCTTTGGCCCGACGCTCCCCAATGGCGCGCGACAAGGTTTGGGTTCCCCCCGCCCCTGGGATAATGCCGATA